>NZ_JACFYV010000039.1:0-41681 GCF_016759955.1 Burkholderia sp. KCJ3K979 | reverse complement strand
CGCTCGTCGCGCTGCGTGATCGCGGCGAGCCGCTGCCGGCCGGCGCGATCCTGTTCTCGCCGTGGACGGACCTGGCCGGCACCGGCGGCACGATGCGCAGCAACGACGGCGTCGACCCGATGTTCGCGGCCGCGGCGCTGCCGAAGGCGGCGAAGCTGTATCTCGGCGACGCGCCGGCGACGCATCCGTACGCGTCGCCGTTCTACGCCGATTTCACGGGCCTGCCGCCGCTGTATATCCAGGTCGGCAGCACCGAGGTGCTGCTCGACGATTCGCGCCGCGTCGCCGAGAAGGCAAAGGCGGCCGGCGTTCAGGTTGAAATTGAGGTGTGGCCCGACATGCCGCACGTGTGGCAACTGTACGCGCCGATGGTGCCGGAAGCGCGCGACGCGCTCGACCGCGCGGCCGCGTTCCTGCGCCGCGTCGCGGTCGAACGTGCGGTTCAGCGCGCGGGCGAGGCGTCGATGGCCTGATAGGCGGCCTGGACGGCCACCGAGCCGTACTTGCGTTCGAGCCGGCGCACGGTGAAGTGGCCGTGCGCCATCTGCTGGAAGTGGTCGATGAACAGCGTGTTGACGGTCGCGCCGAGCACGGCGCCGATCGCCGGGATCGACTTCGCGGCCATCTGCTCGGTCACCTGCACCGAGAAGCGCGACGCCACCGTCTGCACGAGCTTGAAGACAGCCGCCGAGCTGTGCGCGGCGATGCCTTTCGCGGTGATGTCCGACGACGCCTTCGAGATCGCCTGCGCGAGCGCGCCGCGCAGCACGAAATAGCCGAGATCGGCGTCTTCCTCCTGCTTGTCCGGGTTGCCGCCCATGCCCAGCACGGCCAGGCATTGCAGCTGCGTATCGACCGACGTCAGGTCCTCGCCCTCGCTGCGCGCGATGTCGCACACCGAGCGGAAGATCAGCGTGGTCGTGACCGGCAGCTCGACCGGCAGCGCGAGAAAGCCGAACGCGCCGCCCGCCGCGCCGGTCGTCGCGACCGCGAGCTTGTGCAGCAGGTTGCTGGGCTTTTCAGGCTCGGCGTCCGGCGCCTGTGGCTTGCCGAGCGTGCGCAGCGCGATGTTCAGGCACTTGCGCAGCGCGAGCTGCGTCGCGTCGTTGATCTTGCCGGTCGCGAAGTCCGGCAGCCGCGCGATCATTTTCTCGACCGGCGCGCCGAGCACGCCCGTCAGCTTCATCGTCAGCGACGGGCTTTCCAGCACCTGCTTCGCGCGCCGCAGCGCGTCCCGATCCTCCGGCGAAAGCGCCGTCGCAGGGGTGATTGAAATCGGTTCCATCTTTCTCCTTGGCCTGAACAGGCCCTGAACCTATCGTCAGCCTAGATTACTCCGGCATGCTAGAATTTTGAGATTATTTGACCCGGCAAAAGTTGCATCGACAAAAAATGGCCGTTCATACCGCCGCCCACCATTCGAGCGGGCAAGTCCTGCCGTTCCGCGAATCGCTGCTCGCGATGATCGGGATCTCGTTCGTCACCATGCTGGTCGCGCTGGACCAGACGGTCGTCGGCACCGCGCTGCCGACCATCGTCGCCGAACTCCGCGGCTTCGACCTGTACGCGTGGGTCGCGACCTCGTACCTGCTCAGTTCCGTGATCACGGTGCCGATCTTCGGCCGGCTCGGCGACTATTACGGCCGCAGGCCGTTCGTGATCGCGTCGATCGTCGTGTTTACCGGCGCGTCGGTGCTGTGCGGGATGGCCAACGACATGCTGTATCTCGTGCTCGCGCGCGGGCTGCAGGGAATCGGCGGCGGGATGCTGGTCGGCACCGCGTTCGCGTGCATTCCCGATCTGTTTCCCGATTCCGTCGTGCGGCTGCGCTGGCAGGTGCTGATGAGTTCGGCGTTCGGTATCGCGAACGCGGTCGGCCCGTCGCTCGGCGGCGTGCTGACCCAGTCGTTCGGCTGGCGCTCGGTGTTCTATGTGAACCTGCCGATCGGCATCCTGTCGCTGTTCTTCGTGTGGCGCTACCTGCCGCACCTGCGCCACGTCGAGCACGACCGCAAGATGCGGCTCGACTGGCCGGGCGCGCTGTTGATCGCGCTGTCGCTCGGTGCGCTGCAACTGTTCGTCGAATGGCTGCCGAAGTACGGCGTCGCGAGCTGGGCGTCGCTGCTGCTCGTCGTCGCGGTCGCGGCGGGCATCGGCCTGTGGCACTGGGAAAAGCGCTGCGCGCAGCCGATTCTGCCGTTCGACATGTTCGGCAACCGCGCGCTGTCGGCCCTCTTCGTGCTCGCGATCCTCGCCGGTTTCTCGATGTTCTCGCTCCTGTTCTACGCGCCGTTGCTGTTCCAGGGCGGCTTCGGGATGTCGCCGAGAGAGGCCGGGCTCGTGATCACGCCGCTCGTCGTGTTCATCACGATCGGCAGCATCATGAACGGCCGCGTCGTCACGCGCATTCGCCATCCGAACACGATGCTGCACGTCGGCTTCGTGCTGTTCGCCATCGCGTGCGCGGGCGTCGTCGTGTCGACCCACACGACGCCGACCTGGATGCTGATGGCGCTGATGGTCGCGGGCGGCATCGGGCTCGGCTTCGTGCTGCCGAACCTCACCGTGTTCGCGCAGCAGACGGCCGGCCGCGAGCATCTCGGCATCGCCACGGCGCTGTTGCAGTCGCTGCGGATGGTCGGCGGGATGCTCGGCACCGCGCTCACCGGCACGCTCGTCAACCAGATGTATTCGGGCGGCGTGCGCGACGCGCTGTCGGGCGACCACGCGATGCAGTGGCACGCGCGGCTCGCCGATCCGCAGATCCTGATCGATCGCGCGGCGCAGGGCGGTCTCGTCGCGGAGTTGACGCGTGCCGGGCATAATGGCGCGCTGCTGCTGGAAGCGGCCCGCGAATCGCTGGTCGGCGCGATTCACCTGGGTGTCGCGATGGCGGCCGTCGTCGCCGTGGTGTCGGTGTGGCAGTGCCGTCGCGTGCCGCCGATCGCGCTGCGGCGCAAGATCGAACCGCACGTCGCGGCCGATTGACCGATCGGGCGAGCGATTCGACGACTCAACGATTCACCGGAACGAAATCAGCGCATGGAAGAACAGGACCGCGTCGCGATCTTGCAGCAATTCGGACGCACGTATCGCGCCTTCATGACCGCGTTCGAAGCGCACGTCGGGCAGCCGATGCCGCGCTGGCGCATCATGGTCGCGCTGCACACGATGGACGGTCATGCGTCGCAGAAGAAGCTCGTCGAAGTGCTGCGCATCGATCCGGGCGCGCTCACGCGCCAGTTGAAGTCGCTCGACGCGCTCGGCTGGATCGAGCGTGCATCGGACGCGCGCGACAACCGCGTGACCAACGTCACGCTGACGGACGCCGGCCGCGCGGCGTTCGACGCGTGCCTGCCGCGCCGCAAGGCGTTTCTCGAACAGACGATGGCGCAGTTGCCGGACGACGTGCTGAATGCGCTGTCGGGCGCGCTCGCGATGCTGGAATCGCGGATCGCGGACGTCGGGTCGACGCCAGCCGCGCGTTGACGTGCGGAGCCGGGCGGCACGTCAGCGCCGCCGGCCATCGCTTCGTTTCATTCCGAGTGGGTGCAGGTTTACAGCTCGATGCGCGTGCCGAGCAGCGCGAGGAACTGCGCGAGCCAGGCCGGATGCGCGGGCCACGCGGGCGCGGTGACGAACGGCGCGTCGGTCACGGCCGCGTCGACCGGGATGTCCGCGTATTCGCCGCCCGCGAGCTTCACCTCCGGCGCACAGGCCGGGTAGGCCGAAATGCGCTTGCCGCGGATCACGTCGGCGGCCGCGAGCAGTTGCGCCGCGTGGCAGATCGCCGCGATCGGCTTGCCGGCTTCGGCGAACTCGCGCACGAGCGAAATCACCTTCGGATCGAGTCGCAGATATTCGGGCGCACGGCCGCCCGCGATCGCGAGCGCGTCGTAGCGCGCCGCATCGACGTCGTCGAACGCCGCGTTCAGCGTGAAATTGTGGCCGGGCTTCTCGGTGTAGGTCTGGTCGCCCTCGAAATCGTGGATCGCGGTCTTGATCTTGTCGCCCGCGCGCTTGCCGGGGCAGACTGCATCGACGTGGTGGCCGACGGCCTGCAGCGCCTGGAACGGCACCATCGTTTCGTAGTCTTCGGCGAAATCGCCGGTCAGGAACAGGATCTTCTTCGCGGCCATGGCTTTCTCCAGTGAAGCAGCGTTGAAGGCCCGGTCGCGCCGTGCATGACGGCCGCGACGGGCCCCGAGGACGAAAGCGCAGTGTACTCCGGCAGATTGAAGCGCGCGTGACGGCCGCCCCGCGCGAGCGGCAGGGCGGCGCCGCGCGCGGCGGGCGTCAGAAGAAGGTTTCGACGACTTCCGTCACGCGGAACTGCGGATCGAGCACGAGCACCTGGCGCCACTTGTCGAACGTCAGGCACGGGTGCGAGATGTCGAACGCGACCATGTCGCCGACCTTCACGTCCGCGCCCGGCGGGATCTGCAGGTATGCGTGCTGGTCCATCATCCCGGTGACGGCCCAGCCTTCGGCGGCGGCGACGTCGCGCGGCGCGGTGTCGCGGCCCGGGCGGAAGTGGCGCGCCGGCTCGGGCAGGCCCGCGTCGAACGCCGCGTCGCGCTTGCCGAGCGCGACGATCGCACGGTCGGCTTCCGGCACCGACTGCACGTACGCCCACAGCTGCAGCGCCGGCAGCAGCCCTTCGCCCATCGAGCGGGCGATCGGGTTGCGCGCGAACACGTCGGTCTGCGCCTTCTTGTAGATGCCGACGTCGTGCGTCAGGTAGCAGCCCGGACGTAGCACGACTTCCGCGAAGCCCGCGTCGGACGCCTTCCTGAATTCTTCCGCGACCACGTCGTACCACGCCGAACCGGCGCCGGACAGGATCGCCGGCGTGCGCGCGAAGCGGCCGGCTTCGGCCAGCTCGCGCGTGAGCGCGACCGCCTGCTGCAGGAACGCGCGGATCTCGCCTTCCTCCTTCAGCACGCCTTCATAGAGCTCGATGCCGGCCAGCTTCAGCGTGTCCGGATAGCGCGCGATCGCGGCCAGCACGGCCTCGCGCTGCGCGGCATCGCGCACGCCCGCGCGACCGCCCGGCACGCCGAGCTCGATCAGCACGTTCAGCGATTTCTTCGCGGCGCCGAAGAAGCGGCCGAGCTGGTCGACGCTCTCCGCGGAATCGACGAGACAGAAGAATTCGAAATCGGGATCGGACAGCAGCCCCGCGATGATCGTCATGTTCTGGCGGCCGACCAGCTGGTTCGCGAGCAGCACGCGGCGCACGCCGCCGTGATACGCGGCCTGCGTCTGGTGTGCGGTCGCGAGCGTGATGCCCCACGCGCCGGCGTCGAGCTGGCGGCGGAACAGTTGCGGCGCCATCGTCGTCTTGCCGTGCGGCGCGAACTTGACACCGTATTTCTGCACGAACGCCTGCATCCAGTTCAGGTTGTGCTCGACGCGATCCTCGTAAAGCACGGCGGCCGGCAGGCTGACGTCTTCCGCGAGCAGATTCCATTCGAGCCGGCTCGCGTCGCCGAGCGGCACGCTCGCGCTCGGCAGATTGCCCAGGCCCTTGCCGAACGGATCGATCGTCGCTTCCTGATAGTTTGTAACTTTCATGTCATCCCGCTCCATCATCACTATGCATTGCACTGAAGTTGACATGCAGATGGTACAGAAAGTAGCATCGGCGCGGTGATGTTATTTAATAACATCCCGCTTCACACCCTTTTCCGCCGATGAATACGTCCGCTTCCCCGTCCGCTCCGCCTGCCGCCGAGCCGCATCCGGCTCAGGCCGCCCCGCCGGTCCTCGACATCGTCGCGCGGATCGCCGAATGCGCGCCCGAGCTGCGCGAAGCCGAGCGCAAGGTTGCCGCGTTCATCCTCGCCGATCTGGCGCGCGCCGCGCATGCGAGCATCGGCGCGCTCGCGCGCGACGCGGAGGTCAGCGTCGCGACGGTCACGCGTTTCGCGAAGGCCGTCGGCTGCCGCGACGTGCGCGAACTGAAGGTGCTCGTCGCGCAGGCGGCGGCCGTCGGTCAGCGTTTCCTGGTGCCGTCCGACGACGCGCCGGCCGACGACGCGAGCCCCGCATCGATGGTCTACGACGAGATTCGCGTGGCGCTCGCGCACAACCACCAGTTGCTGCGCAACACGTCGTTCGACGCGGCGGCCGACCTGCTCGCCGGCGCGAAGATGACGTACGTGTACGGGCAGGGCGGCGGCTCGACCGCGCTGGCCGACGAGCTGCGCTTCCGGCTCGTGCGTTTCGGCCGGCCGGTCGCGAGCTACCAGGACAGCCTGCTGCAACGGATGGTGGCCGCGACGCTGTCGGGCGACACCGTCGTCGTCGCGTTGTCGGTGAGCGGGCGCGTGCCCGAGCTGCTCGAGAGCTGCCGGCTCGCGAAGCGCTACGGCGCGAAGCTGATCGCGATCACCGCGCCGGCGTCGCCGCTCGCGAAGCTCGCCGACCACCTGATCCCGGTCGTCGCGTTCGAAACCGATTTCATTTACAAGCCGTCGACCTCGCGCTACGCGATGATGATGGCGATCGACGTGCTCGTCACCGGCGTCGCATTGCGGCTCGGCGATGCGGGCCGGGAATCGCTGCGCCGCATCAAACACGCGCTCGACGCGCACCGCGGCGGCGGCGACCGTCAACCGGTAGGAGACTGACCATGCATTCGTATCCCGAAGCGGCCGATACGCTGATCGTCGGCGCGCAGTTGTACGACGGCACCGGCGCGCCGCCCGTCACGCGCGACGTCGCGATCCGCAACGGCCTGATCGCGGCGATCGGCAATCTGTCGAACTGGCTCGCGGAGCACGTCGTCGACGCGAACGGCCGGGCGCTCGCGCCGGGCTTCGTCGACGTGCACACGCACGACGACACGCACGTGATCCGTGCGCCGGAGATGATCCCGAAGATCTCGCAGGGCGTGACGACCGTGATCGTCGGCAACTGCGGAATCAGCGCATCGCCGGTGACGCTCGCCGGCGACCCGCCCGATCCGATGAACCTGCTCGGCGAGCGCGGCGCGTTCCAGTACCCGAGCTTCGCCGCTTACGTCGCGGCCGTCAACGACGCGCGCCCGGCCGTGAACGTCGCGGCGCTCGTCGGCCATACGGCGCTGCGCAACAACCAGATGGACCGCCTCGACCGCGCGGCGACCGACGGCGAGATCGCCGGCATGCGCGCGCAGCTCGAGGAGGCGCTCGCGAACGGCGCGCTCGGCTTGTCGTCGGGCCTTGCGTACGGCTCCGCGTTCGCGGCGCCGCCCGAGGAAGTGATGGCGCTCGCCGAGCCGCTCGCCCAATCCGGTGCGCTGTACACCACGCACATGCGTACCGAGTTCGACGCGATCCTCGACGCGATGGACGAGGCTTACCGCGTCGGCCGCCACGCGCAGGTGCCGGTCGTGATCTCGCACCTGAAGTGCGCGGGCCCGTCGAACTGGGGGCGCAGCACCGAGGTGCTCGCGTCGCTCGACGGCGCGCGACGTTACCAGCCGGTCGGCTGCGACTGCTATCCGTACAGCCGCAGTTCGTCGACGCTCGACCTGAAGCAGGTGACGGGCGACATCGACATCACGATCACGTGGTCGGAGCCGCACCCGGAAGTCGCGGGCAAGCTGCTGAAGGCGATCGCGGCCGACTGGGGCATGACCGAGCAAGAAGCCGCGCAGCGCATTCGCCCCGCGGGCGCCGTGTACCACAACATGTCCGAGGACGACGTGCGTCGGATCCTGTCGCATCCGGCGACGATGGTCGGCTCCGACGGCCTGCCGAACGATCCGCTGCCGCACCCGCGGCTGTGGGGCGCGTTCCCGCGCGTGCTCGGCCATTACGTGCGCGACACCAACCTGTTGCCGCTCGAGGAGGCGATCCGCAAGATGACGTCGCTGTCCGCGCGTCGCTATGGCATCCCGAAGCGAGGCGAAGTGCATGTCGGTTACCACGCGGATCTCGTGCTGTTCGATCCGGCGAGCGTGATCGACGCCGCGACGTTCGAGAAGCCGCAACAGCCCGCGCACGGGATCGACGCGGTGTGGGTGAACGGCGTGCTGACATACGAAAACGGCCAGCCGACCGGCGAGCGCGCCGGCGGTTTCGTCGCGCGCGGCGAGCGCGTGCCGGCGAGTGCCGATGCGGCGTTCTGAACGCGGCAGGTGTTCCGATCTTCCGCGCGTGCCCAAGCCGGCGCGCGCATCCGTAACCGAAATGTGAGGAGTGAAACGATGAAGCGATATGGCGTAGGCGAAGCGAAGGGCACGGGCGGCCAGGTGATGCCGTTTGCACGGGCGGTCGAGGCCGACGGCTGGCTGTACGTGTCGGGCCAGACGCCGATGGTAAACGGCGAGGTCGTCGAAGGCGGGATCGTCACGCAGTCGAAGCAGACGATCGAGAACGTGATCGCGATCCTGAAGGAAGCCGGCTACGGACTCGAGCACGTCGTGCGCTGCGGCGTGTGGCTCGACGACGCGCGCGATTTCGCGTCGTTCAACAAGGTGTTCGTGTCGTACTTCGGCGAGCATCCGCCGGCACGCGCGTGCGTGCAGTCGAGCATGGTCATCGACTGCAAGGTCGAGGTCGATTGCATCGCGTACAAGCCGCCGGTGAAGTAACGCGGCCGCGGCGAGTCGATACGCGCAACGGGCCCGGTGTGAACAGCACCGGGCCCGTTTTGTCATTTTCCGGGCGCGGTCCGACGGACTCGACGCCGTCACGCGGCTGCAACCGTTGCAACGCATTCAGCCCGTTCGTGTAACGTGCTGTCCGAACGACTGAAAGGACATGTATGGAATGGGCTGCACTGGTGCCGGAGCTGATCTGCTCGGACCTTGCCGGAAGCGTGCGCTTCTATCGTGACGTGCTGGGTTTCCGGATTCGCTTCGAGCGTCCGGAAGACGGATTCGCGTACCTCGAGCTCGGAGGGGCTCAGCTGATGCTCGAGCAGCAGAGCCCGGAAAGCTGGCTGACGGGCGCGATGGAGCCGCCGTTCGGGCGGGGAATCAACCTGCAGATCGAGGTCGATGCGATCGGCCCGATTCATGACCGGATCGTCGCCGCGGGCGTGGCGCTGTTCACCGACCCCCGAACCTCCTGGTATCGGCAGGACGACATCGAACACGGCCAGATCGAGATGCTGGTGCAAGACCCCGACGGCTACCTGCTGCGCCTGGTGGAAATTCTCCCGGAGCGCCCGGTGCAAGGATGAACCGGGCCGTCCGCCGCCCGGAAGGGGCGGGCGAACGGTCGCCGGCGGGTTTCACTGCCGCGCCGTCCGCGCGTTGTCCGGCATCGGCTGGTTGTAATTCGTGCGGAACGGGTTGATGTCGAGCCCGCCGCGGCGCGTATAGCGCGCGTACACCGCGAGCTTCACCGGTTTGCACGCATGCAGGATGTCGAGGAAGATCCGCTCGACGCACTGCTCGTGAAAGCCCGTGTGATTGCGGAACGAGATGATGTAGCGCAGCAGGCCCGCGTGGTCGATCTGCGGCCCGACGTAGTGGATCTGCACGCTGCCCCAGTCGGGCTGGCCCGTGACCGGGCAGTTCGAGCGCAGCAGGTCGGACACGAGCGTCTCCTCGACCGGCGCTTCGTTCTCGCCGTCGGCCGCCGACAGCAGCGACGGATCGGGTTCGTACACGTCGGTGTCGAGGTCGAGCCGGTCGAGCGACAGTCCGTCGAGCTCGTCCATCTCGAGCTTGGCGAAATCGTGCGGCGACACCAGCTGGACCGACACGCTCGCGCCGCACGCGGCCGACACGTCGCGCTTCAGCACGTCGCGCACCGCATCGACCGAGTCGAACTTCGACTGCGCGAACGAGCCGAGATACAGCTTGAACGACTTCGATTCGACGATGTTCGGCGATTCGGCCGGCACGTAGAACGTCGCGATCGCGACCTGCGGCTTGCCGCGCGCGTTGAGCCACGACAGCTCGTACGCGTTCCAGATGTCGGTGCCGAAGAACGGCAGCGCCGACGTGATGCCGAGCTGCTCGCGCGCGCCGGCGCGCGGGATCGGGAACAGCAGCGACGCGTCGTACTGCGCCGCGTAGACGGTGGCCTTGCCGAGCGGGGAATGTTCGGGATTCATTGCACGAAGCCTTTACGACAGGAAGAGGCGGTAAGCCGGGTTGGCGCTCTCTTCGACATACGGATAGCCGAGCGCCGCGAGGAAGCGTTCGAATTCGGCGCGATCGGCCTGCGGCACCTGCAGCCCGACGAGGATCGAGCTGTAGTCCGCGCCCTGGTTACGGTAGTGGAACAGGCTAATGTTCCAGTCCGGCGCCATCGACGACAGGAACTTCATCAGCGCGCCCGGCCGTTCCGGGAATTCGAAGCGGAACAGGCGCTCGTCGAGCGCGAGCGGCGAGCGGCCGCCGACCATGTAGCGGATGTGTTCCTTCGACAGCTCGTCGTGCGTCAGGTCGACGCTCTTGAAGCCGTGCGACTCGAAGTTCGCGGCGATCTCCGCCGATTCGCCGCGGCGCTTGATCTGCACGCCGACGAAGATGTGCGCGGACTTCTCGTCGGCGATCCGGTAGTTGAACTCGGTGACGTTGCGATCGCCGACGAGCGAGCAGAAGCGCTTGAAGCTGCCGCGTTCCTCGGGGATCGTGACCGCGAACACGGCTTCCCGTGCTTCGCCGACCTCGGCGCGCTCGGCGACGAACCGCATCCGGTCGAAGTTCATGTTCGCGCCGGACGTGACCGCGACGAGCGTCTGGTTCTCGATGCCTTCGCGTTCCGCATACAGCTTCGCGCCCGCGACCGCGAGCGCGCCGGACGGCTCGAGCACGCTGCGCGTGTCCTGGAACACGTCCTTGATCGCCGCGCACAGTGCGTCGGTGTTGACCGTCACGACGCCGTCGAGGAATTCGCGGCACAGCCGGAAGGTTTCCTCGCCGACGAGCTTCACCGCGGTGCCGTCCGCGAACAGGCCGACTTCGCTCAGCTCGACGCGCTCGCCCGCGTCCAGCGACTGCGCCATCGCGCACGAGTCCTCGGCCTGCACGCCGATCACCTTGATCTCCGGGCGCACCGCCTTCACGTACGCGGCGACGCCGGACGCGAGCCCGCCGCCGCCGATCGGCACGAAGATCGCGTGGATCGGGCCCTGGTGCTGGCGCAGGATCTCCATCGCGATCGTGCCCTGACCGGCGATCACGTACGGATCGTCGAACGGGTGGACGAATGTGAGGTCGCGCTCCTGCTGGACCTTGACTGCGTGCGCGTACGCATCGCTGTACGATTCGCCCGCCTGGATCACCTCGACGCTCGGGCCGCCGTGCGCGCGCACCGCGTCGACCTTCACCTGCGGCGTCGTGACCGGTACGACGATCACGGCCTTGACGCCCATCCGGGCCGCCGAGAACGCAACGCCCTGCGCGTGGTTGCCGGCCGACGCGGTAATCACGCCGCGCGCGAGCGCGTCCACCGGAATGTGCGCCATCTTGTTGTACGCGCCGCGCAGCTTGAACGAGAACACCGGCTGGTTGTCCTCGCGCTTCAGGTAAACGGCGTTGCGCAGCCGGGCCGACAGGTTACGGGCCGGTTCGAGTTCCGTCTCGATCGCGACGTCGTAGACGCGCGCGGTGAGGATTTTCTTCAGGTAATCGTGGGATGCCATGGGCGCTCGCGGGCAGTGCGGATGCAGACGGTAAAGGGTCAATGATAGCGCCAAGGGTCCGCCCGCACGCAAGCGGCATGCCGGGCGGGCGGCTGTGAGCGCTCGCGTGCGCGGGCGGACAGGGCATTCGCGCCGTCGGGCGCCGCCTTTTACCGGCGCACTTTACCGGTTTAACCGCATGGTTACCGACCGGACGGACGGCGAATGATCACATGAAATCGCGCCGAGCCCCGCCCGGCGCGGCTCACGGCGATAGCCCCACGACCTGTCCGGCGTGCCACGGGCGGGCCGATCATGGGTTAGAATTCCGTTTTGAATCAAGGATTCGGAAGATGCAGAGGCACCCTCGGATCGCACCGTTGAAGCCGACGCCGCGCGCAGCCAGCCCCGCGGCCGAACGGCATGCGCGCCGCGCGCGATCGTGCTGATGATTCCGAGTGCCGCCAGGCCCTGTCGCCGGCCAGGAGGGGCGAGTCGCCCGCTCCGGCCCCATGAAGGACAGCCGCGCGCCTGGTAACAGAACAGATTTCCCCAAGATTGCGCCTACGCGCTTGCCGACGCCCGTGCACGGTGTATCGGCCCTCCGAGTCGTCCGAACATGAACGCACCACAAGTTTTCGATCCGCATGGCGCGGCCGCCGCCGTCGCCGCCGACCCCGCGCCCCGCTTGCGCGAGATTCCCTACAACTACACGTCCTTCTCGGATCGCGAGATCGTGATCCGCCTGCTCGGCGAAGAGGCGTGGTCGGTGCTCGACGAACTGCGTGCCGAGCGCCGCACGGGCCGCTCGGCACGGATGCTGTACGAAGTGCTCGGTGACATCTGGGTCGTGCGTCGCAACCCGTATCTGCAGGACGACCTGCTCGACAACCCGAAGCGCCGCGCGCTGCTGATCGAGGCGCTGAACCACCGCCTGACCGAGATCGGCAAGCGCCGCAGCGCCGATCTCACCGAGCACCGCGACGACGCCGGCCGCGAGCGCGCGTCGCGCGTCGAGATGCTCGAAACCGCCGCGCAGCGCGCGGTCAACGAGTTCGCGGACGAATTCGACAAGATGGCAGACCTGCGCCGCCGCGCGACCAAGGCGCTCGGCCGCTGCACGCAGAAGGACAACATCCGCTTCGACGGGCTGTCGCGCGTGTCGCACGTGACCGACGCGACCGACTGGCGCGTCGAATACCCGTTCGTCGTGCTGACGCCCGACACCGAAGCCGAGATCGCCGGCCTGATCAAGGCGTGCTTCGAGCTCGGCCTGACCGTGATCCCGCGCGGCGGCGGCACCGGCTACACGGGCGGCGCGGTGCCGCTCACGCCGTTCTCCGCGGTGATCAACACCGAAAAGCTCGAACAGCTCGGCGCGGTCGAACTGACCGAGCTGCCGGGCGTCGCGCACAAGGTGCCGACGATCTTCTCCGGCGCAGGCGTCGTCACGCGCCGCGTGACCGAGGCGGCGGAAGCGGCCGGCTACGTGTTCGCGGTCGATCCGACCTCGCTCGACGCATCGTGCATCGGCGGTAACGTCGCGATGAACGCGGGCGGCAAGAAGGCCGTGCTGTGGGGCACCGCGCTCGACAACCTGGCCTGGTGGCGAATGGTCGACCCGGACGGCAACTGGCTCGAAGTCACGCGCCACGAGCACAACCAGGGCAAGATCCACGACATCGCGGTCGCGCGCTTCGAGCTGAAGTGGTTCGACGGCGCGTACGCGCCCGGCGAGAAGCTGCTGCGCACTGAAATGCTCGAGATCGAAGGCCGCCGGTTCCGCAAGGAAGGGCTCGGCAAGGACGTCACCGACAAGTTCCTCGCCGGCCTGCCGGGCGTGCAGAAGGAAGGCTGCGACGGGCTCATCACGTCCGCGCGCTGGGTGCTGCACAAGATGCCCGCGCACACGCGCACCGTCTGCCTCGAATTCTTCGGCCAGGCGCGCGAGGCGATCCCGAGCATCGTCGAGATCAAGGACTACCTGTTCGAGACGTCGAAGCAGGGCGGCGCGATCCTCGCGGGCCTCGAGCACCTCGACGAGCGCTACCTGCGCGCGGTCGGCTACGCGACCAAGAGCAAGCGCAATGCGTTTCCGAAGATGGTGCTGATCGGTGACATCGTCGGCGATGACGCCGACGCGGTCGCACAGGCGACGTCCGAAGTGATCCGGATGGCGAACGGCAAGAGCGGCGAAGGCTTCGTCGCGGTCAGCGCGGAGGCGCGCAAGCGCTTCTGGCTCGACCGCAGTCGCACGGCCGCGATCGCGAAGCACACGAACGCGTTCAAGATCAACGAGGACGTCGTCATCCCGCTGAACCGGATGGGCGAGTACACCGACGGCATCGAGCGGATCAACATCGAGCTGTCGCTGAAGAACAAGCTGCAACTGGTGGATGCGCTCGAAGCGTTCTTCCGCGGCGGCAACCTGCCGCTCGGCAAGACCGACGACGCGAACGAGATCCCGAGCGCCGAACTGCTGGAAGACCGTGTGCAGCAGGCGCTGGAACTGCTCAAGCGCGTGCGCGCGCGCTGGGAATTCGTGCGCGACCGGCTCGACCAGCCGCTGCGCGAGGCGCAGCACTACCTGGTGCAGCTCGGCTACGAGGCGCTCGCCGAGAAGTTCGCGGATCGCGCGGACGAGCAGCCGGGCGCGACCGTGTTCCACATCACGCAGGACCGCACGGTCCGCATCTCGTGGAAGCAGGAGATCCGCGCGGAGCTGCGCGCGATCTTCAACGGCGGCGCGTTCAAGCAGATCCTCGACGAGGCGCAGGCGATCCACAAGCGCGTGCTGCGCGGCCGCGTGTTCGTCGCGCTGCACATGCACGCGGGCGACGGCAACGTCCACACCAACATCCCGGTCAACTCCGACAACTACGAGATGCTGCAGGACGCGCACGCGTCGGTCGCCCGCATCATGACGCTCGCGCGCTCGCTCGACGGCGTGATTTCCGGCGAACACGGGATCGGCATCACGAAGCTCGAATTCCTGACCGACGACGAGATCGCCGAATTCCGCGCGTACAAGCAGCGCGTCGACCCGAACGGCCGCTTCAACAAGGGCAAGCTGCTCGACGGCGCCGACCTGCGCAACGCGTACACGCCCAGCTTCGGGCTGATGGGCTATGAATCGCTGATCATGCAGCAGTCCGACATCGGCGCGATCGCCGATTCGGTGAAGGACTGCCTGCGCTGCGGCAAGTGCAAGCCGGTGTGCGCGACCCACGTGCCGCGCGCGAACCTGCTGTACAGCCCGCGCAACAAGATTCTCGCGACGTCGCTCTTGGTCGAGGCGTTCCTGTACGAAGAGCAGACGCGCCGCGGCGTGTCGATCAAGCACTGGGACGAGTTCAACGACGTGGCCGACCACTGCACGGTGTGCCACAAGTGCGCGACGCCATGCCCGGTGAAGATCGACTTCGGCGACGTCACGATGAACATGCGCAACCTGTTGCGCAAGATGGGCAAGAAGAAATTCAACGCCGGCAATGCGGCGGGCATGTTCTTCCTGAACGCGACCAATCCGCAGACGATCAACCTCGCACGCGGCGTGATGATGGGCGTCGGCTACAAGGTGCAGCGCTTCGCGAACGACATGCTGAAGAAGGTCGTGACGAAGCAGACGCAGCACCCGCCCGCGACGACCGGCAAGCCGCCGGCGGTCGAGCAGGTGATCCACTTCGTCAACAAGAAGATGCCGGGCAACCTGCCGAAGAAGACGGCGCGCGCGCTGCTGGACATCGAGGACAACAAGATCGTGCCGATCATCCGCAACCCGAAGTCGACGACCGTCGATTCGGAAGCGGTGTTCTACTTCCCGGGCTGCGGCTCCGAGCGGCTGTTCTCGCAGGTCGGGCTGGCCACGCAGGCGATGCTGTGGGAAGCCGGCGTGCAGACGGTGCTGCCGCCGGGCTACCTGTGCTGCGGCTATCCGCAGCGCGGCTCGGGCCAGTACGACAAGGCCGAGAAGATCGTCACGGACAACCGCGTGCTGTTCCACCGTGTCGCGAATACGCTGAACTACCTCGACATCAAGACGGTGGTCGTGTCGTGCGGCACCTGCTACGACCAGCTCGCGGGTTACGAATTCGACAAGATCTTCCCGGGCTGCCGGATCATCGACATCCACGAGTTCCTGCTCGAGAAGGGGATGAAGCTCGATGGCGTGACGGGCACGCGCTACATGTATCACGACCCGTGCCACACGCCGATCAAGACGATCGACCCGGTGAAGCTGGTCAACGAGCTGATGGGTTCGGAAAAGGACGGCTACAAGATCGAGAAGAACGATCGCTGCTGCGGCGAATCGGGCACGCTGGCGGTCACGCGGCCGGACATCTCCACGCAGGTCCGCTTCCGCAAGGAAGAGGAGATCCGCAAGGGCGCCGCGAAGCTGCGCGCGATTCCCGTGGTGGCGGGCGATGCGCCGGCGCCGGCCGCCGCGGCCGCGAACGGCCCGGACGTGAAGATCCTGACGAGCTGTCCGTCGTGCCTGCAGGGCCTGTCGCGCTACAGCGAGGACGCGAACCTCGAAGCCGACTACATCGTGGTCGAAATCGCGCGCCAGGTGCTCGGCGAGAACTGGATGGCCGATTATGTCGCACGGGCGAACCATGGCGGGATCGAGCGCGTGCTGGTCTAATGCGGGCATGACGACCGCCCGACCGGGCCGGGAATGAGCGGGCGCCGGCATGCCATGCCGGCGCCTGTCCACATGGGAGCGACGATGGAATGCGTGTTTTGCCGTGAAGACGGCGGCGAGGTGCTCTGGCAGGACGATGCGCTGCGCGTCGTGCTCGCCACGGGCGAGCACGACTACCCGGGCTTCTGCCGGGTGATCTGGGGCGCGCACGTGGCCGAGTTCTCCGATCTCGGCGAGCCCGAGCGGGCACATCTGATGCGCGTGGTCTACGCGGTCGAGCGGGCCGTGCGCCGCGTGATGCAGCCGAACAAGGTGAATCTCGCGAGCCTCGGCAACATGGTGCCGCACGTGCACTGGCACGTGATTCCGCGTTTTTCCAACGATGCCCATTTTCCGCAGCCCGTGTGGGCACCGCGCCAGCGCAGCGTGTCCGAGGCGCTGCTGCGCTCGCGCGCGGCGCAGGCCTCGCTGCTGCACAATGCGGTGCGCGAGGAAATTCAACGCATGACCGATTCGAGGCAAGCATGAGCGGTTTGACTTCCACGACGCCGATTCCGTCCGGCGTCGTCGTGCACGCGGTGTCGCGCGTGCTCGAATTGCAGTATCCGAACGGCGAGAGTTACCGGATTCCGTTCGAGCTGATGCGCGTCTATTCGCCGTCGGCCGAGGTGCGCGGCCACGGGCCCGGCCAGGAGACGTTGCAGACCGGCAAGCGCGAAGTGACGATCACCGCGCTCGAGGGCGTCGGCAACTACGCGCTGCAGCCGACGTTCTCCGACGGCCATTCGACCGGCATCTACTCGTGGGATCTGCTGTACGAGCTGGCGACGCAGCAGGACGCGCTGTGGCGCGACTATTTCGACAAACTGAAGGCGGCGGGCGTCGAGCGCGACGCGCCGATGCAGGCGGCCGGCGCGCCGCAGGGCCACTGCCACTGAAATCGACGGCGCCCGCTCGGCGCCGTCTTGCCATTTACTGAGGATCAACGCGATGAGCAAAACCCACTTCGGCTTCGAGAGCGTCGAGGAAAACGAAAAAGCGAAGAAAGTGGCGGGCGTGTTTCATTCGGTCGCGAGCAACTACGATCTGATGAACGACCTGATGTCGGCGGGCATGCACCGCGCGTGGAAGGCGTTCACGATCGCGCAGGCGAATGTGCGCCCCGGCTTCAAGGTGCTCGACATCGCGGCCGGCACCGGCGACCTGACCAAGTCGTTCGCGAAGGCGGCCGGGCCGACGGGCGAGGTCTGGCATACCGACATCAACGAATCGATGCTGCGCGTCGGCCGTGACCGGCTGCTCGACAAGGGCGTCGTGACGCCGTCGCTGTTGTGCGACGCCGAGAAAATTCCGTTTCCGGACAACTACTTCGACGTGGTCACGGTCGCGTTCGGGCTGCGCAACATGACGCACAAGGATGCCGCGCTCGCCGAGATGCGCCGCGTGACGAAGCCCGGCGGCCGCGTGATGGTGCTGGAATTCTCGAAAGTCTGGGATCCGCTGAAAAAGGCGTACGATCTGTATTCTTTCAAAGTATTACCGTGGCTTGGCGACAAGTTCGCGAAAGATGCTGAAAGTTATCGGTATCTTGCTGAATCTATCCGGATGCACCCCGATCAGGACACGCTGAAGACGATGATGGAACAAGCGGGCCTCGACGCCGTCAAATATTACAATTTGTCAGGTGGCGTGGTAGCTTTACACCTAGGGACCAAGTACTAAGGGGTTCTTTCCCTACATTCGTCTTACATTCGGAGAAGCTGATGTCTGAATCGCGTTCGTTGTTCAACCGTAGCAAACCGTCGAAGCCGTGGGCTCGACGGGTCGGCACGCTGCTGATGGTCGGCCTGCTCACGGCCGGCACGTTCGCATCGCTCGACGCCGAAGCCCGGCGCATGGGCGGCGGGCGCAGCATCGGCCGCCAGAATTCCACCGTCACGCAGCGCCAGGCCACGCCGCCCGCGCAGCAGCCGATGCAGCAGGCCGCGCCGTCGCAGGCGCAGCGTGCGAACCCGGCCGCGCCCACGCCGGCCGCGCAGCCCAACCGCTCGCGCTGGCTTGGGCCGATCGCCGGCCTCGCGGCCGGTCTCGGCATCGCGGCGCTGCTGTCGCACTTCGGTCTCGGCGGCGCATTCGCGAGCATGATGGCGAACGTCATCGTGATCGCGTTGCTCGCGATGGTCGGCATCTGGCTGATCCGCAAGTTCATGAACCGCCGTCGCCCGCAGGAGCCGGCGTATTCGGTCGGCGGCGCGGCTTCGTCGTCGGGCGGCTACTCGCAAAGCCCGTCGTTCCAGCAGGGCAACACCGGCAGCAATTACGCGGGCAGCGGCAGCAGCTATGCGAACGAAGCGCAGGGCGTGTTCGGCGGCGGTGCAGCGGCCGCCGGCGCGGCCGCGGCGGCAGCGGCGCCGCTGCAGGTGCCGGCCGGCTTCGACACCGAAGCGTTCCTGCGCAGCGCGAAAGTCTATTTCGTGCGCCTGCAGGCGGCGTGGGACCAGGGCAACCTGGCCGACATCCGCGAGTTCACGACGCCCGAAATGTTCGCCGAGATCAAGATCGACCTCGATTCGCGCGGCAACGATGCGAATCAGACCGACGTCGTGCAGCTCGACGCGGAACTGGTCGCGATCGAGGATCGCGGCATCGAGCAGTCGGCGAGCGTGCGCTTCCACGGCCTGATCCGCGAATCGGCGAATACGTCGGCCGCGCCGTTCGACGAGGTGTGGAACCTGTCGAAGTCGGGCAGTCAGGGCTGGCTGCTCGCGGGTATCCAGCAGATCAACACGCACTGAGCGTGGCCGGCGGCCTGCGCCGCCGGGCACCCGGGCGACGGCCGCCGCACTGCGACCGCTTGCCGCCCGGGTGTACGGTCAGGCACGGTCTGCCGCCGATCCGACGTTACAATAGAAACCCGCGTGGGCGCCCGGCCTGCGCGGGTTTTTTCTTTCCCAGCCCGATGACCTTTGCCGCCAAGCCTTTTGCTGCTGCCGTCAACCACTTGCTCGCGCGCGAATCGTGGGCGCGCGACCGCCTGATTCCCTATGCGGGCAAGACTGCCCGGATCGACGTGTCCCCCGTCACGCTCACGCTGCTGGTGCAGCCCGACGGCTATCTGTCGGCCGTCGACGCGCACGATGCGCAACAGGTCGACGTGTCGATCGCGCTTGCCGGCGACACGGTCGCCGCGTTCCTGCAGGGCGGCCAGGCGGCCGTGATGAAGCATGTGAAGATCGAAGGCGACGCGGAATTCGCGACGCAGATCGCGAAGCTGGCCGAGCACCTGCGCTGGGAGCCGGAAGAAGATCTCGCGAAGCTGGTCGGCGACGCGGCGGCGTACCGGATCGCGACGGTCGTGCGCGACGCCGGCGCGCGCGCGCGCCGCACCGGCCGCAATGTGCTCGATTCCGTCGCCGAATACTGGCTCGACGAGAACCCGCAGGTCGTCCGGCGCGCGTCGCTCGGCGGCTTCGACGCCGAACTGGCGCGCGCACGCGATGCGCTCGCGCGGGTCGAAAAGCGGGTCGAGCGACTCGAACAAAAAATCGGCGCGCGCACGGGTTCCGGCCCGCGCGGCGCGCACTGAGGGCCGCAGGGCATGCGCATTTTCCGTTTCATCAAGATTGTCTACACCGTCATCCGCTTTGGTCTCGACGAAGTGATGCTGTCCCGGATCGACGACCGGCGCGTGAAGCTGCTGTTGCGGATCACGACGATCGGCCGCCGCTTCTCCGATCCGCCCGCCGTGCGGTTGCGTCACGCGCTCGAAAGCCTCGGCCCGATCTTCGTGAAGTTCGGCCAGGTGCTGTCGACGCGCCGCGACCTGCTGTCGGTCGATTTCGCGAACGAACTCGCGAAGCTGCAGGACCAGGTGCCTCCGTTCGATTCGGCCGTCGCGATCGCGATCATCGAGAAGTCGCTCGGCGCGCCGGTCGACGAGCTGTTCGACGAATTCGAGCGCGAGCCGATCGCGAGCGCGTCGATCGCGCAGGTGCACTTCGCGAAGCTGAAGCAGGGCGTGCACGCGGGCAAGGCCGTCGCCGTCAAGGTGCTGCGGCCGAACATGCTGCCGGTGATCGATTCCGACCTCGCGCTGATGCGCGACATCGCGACGTGGACCGAGCGCATGTGGGCCGACGGCCGGCGCCTGAAGCCGCGCGAGGTCGTCGCCGAATTCGACAAGTACCTGCACGACGAGCTCGACCTGATGCGCGAGGCCGCGAACGGCAGCCAGCTGCGCCGCAACTTCGCGGGCCTCGACCTGCTGCTCGTACCCGAGATGTTCTGGGATTTCTCGACGTCGCAGGTGCTCGTGATGGAGCGCATGACCGGCGTGCCGATCAGCCAGGTCGAGACGCTGCGTTCGGCCGGCGTCGACATCAAGAAGCTCGCGCGCGAAGGCGTCGAGATCTTCTTCACGCAGGTGTTCCGCGACGGCTTTTTCCATGCGGACATGCATCCGGGCAACATCCAGGTGAGCCTCGACCCGAACACGTTCGGCCGTTATATCGCGCTCGATTTCGGGATCGTCGGCGCACTGTCCGATTTCGACAAGAATTACCTCGCGCAGAACTTCCTCGCGTTCTTCAAGCGCGACTATCACCGTGTCGCGACGCTCCACCTCGAATCGGGCTGGGTGCCGCCCTCGACGCGCGTCGAGGAGCTCGAAAGCGCGATCCGCGCGGTGTGCGAGCCGTATTTCGATCGCGCGCTGAAGGACATCTCGCTCGGCCAGGTGCTGATGCGCCTGTTCTCGACGTCGCGCCGTTTCAACGTCGAGATCCAGCCGCAGCTCGTGCTGCTGCAGAAGACGATGCTGAACGTCGAAGGGCTCGGCCGCTCGCTCGATCCCGAACTCGACCTGTGGAAGACCGCGAAGCCGTATCTCGAGCGCTGGATGACCGAGCAGATCGGCCTGCGCGGCTGGTACGAGCGGTTCAAGGTCGAGGCGCCGCAGTGGAGCAAGACGCTGCCGCAACTGCCGCGCCTGATCCACCATGCACTGGCCGCGCGCCACGACGCGCCGCGTGCCGCGAGCGAGGAGCTGATGCGTCAGGTCCTCGTCGAGCAGAAGCGGACGAACCGGCTGCTGCAGGCGTTGCTGATCTTCGGCCTGGCCGTCGGCGTCGGGGCGCTCGTCGCGCGCGTGCTGCTCGCGCTCGCGTACGGCGCTTGATCGAAAGGAGCGCGGCGATGTCCGATCCGAAGCAACTGGCCGCCCCGTCGGCCGCCGATTTCGCGACGCGCGACCCCGGTAGCGCATCGTTCTGGGACGAGCGTTTCGCACGCGGCGTGACGCCGTGGGAATTCGGCGGCGTGCCGGACGGGTTTCGCGCATTCGCACAGCGGCACGAGCCGTGCGCGGTGCTGATTCCCGGCTGCGGCAGTGCGCAGGAGGCCGGCTGGCTTGCGCAGGCCGGCTGGCCGGTGCGTGCGATCGATTTCGCCGCGCAGGCGGTCGCTGCGGCGAAGGCGCAACTCGGCGCGCATGCGGACGTCGTCGAGCAGGCCGATTTTTTCCAGTACCGGCCGCCGTTCGACGTGCAGTGGGTGTACGAGCGCGCGTTCCTGTGCGCGTTGCCGCCGAGCCTGCGCGCCGGTTATGCGGCGCGGATGGCCGAACTGCTGCCCACGGGCGGATTGCTGGCCGGCTATTTCTTCGTGGTGGCCAAACCGAAGGGGCCGCCGTTCGGGATCGAGCGGGCGGAACTCGATGCGCTGCTCGCGCCGTACTTCGAGCTGCTCGAGGATTTGCCCGTGACCGATTCGCTGGCCGTGTTCGACGGGCACGAGCGCTGGCTCACGTGGCGCCGTCGCTGATGCGCGGGCGTCGCGGCCATTGCCGGAGCGCGTCGGGGTTTCGGCTATAATTCAAGGTTTTGCAAGCCGTTTCCAGTTTCTGCGGGAAAAATATCATGCCGATCTACGCCTATCGATGCGAAGCGTGCGGTTTCGCGAAGGACGTGCTCCAGAAGATGAGCGACGCGCCGCTGACGCAATGCCCTGAATGCGGGAAGGATGCTTTTCGCAAACAGGTGACCGCCGCCGGTTTCCAGCTGAAGGGCTCGGGGTGGTATGTCACCGATTTCCGCGGCGGCTCGGGCGGCGCCAGCGCACCGGCGACGGCGTCGGGCGACGCGGCGCCGGCAGCACCCGCGGCGGAAGCCGCACCCGCCGCTGCCGCGCCGGCTGCGGCGAGCAGTTCGGGCAGCACCACGACGACGAGCGCCGCGCCGGCTCCGGCCGCGACGCCCGCCGCCGGCAGTTGACCGTCGCGGCCCGGCCGGGTCGCGACCCACTCGCGCCGCAGGCGCGGTTCATTGACGGCAGATGATGAAAAAGACGACCCTGAAAACGGTGTTCCTGACCGGCTTGCTGGTTCTCGTCCCGCTCGCGATCACGCTGTGGGTGCTCGGCCTCATCATCGGCACGATGGACCAGACGCTGCTCCTGCTGCCCGAATCGTGGCAGCCCGAGCGGATGCTCGGCTTCCATCTGCCGGGGATCGGCGCGGTGCTGACGCTCGCGTTCATCTTCGTCGTCGGGCTGGCCACGCAGAACTTCATCGGCCAGAAGCTCGTCACGTGGTGGAACGCGGTCGTGCGCCACATCCCGGTCGTCGGGCCGATCTACACGAGCGTCAAGCAGGTATCGGACACGCTGCTGTCGAGCAGCGGCAACGCGTTCCGCAAGGCGCTGCTGATCGAATACCCGCGCCGCGGCTCGTATACGATCGCGTTTCTGACCGGCACGCCCGGCGGCGACGTGGTCAACCATCTGACGGAAGAGTACGTGAGCGTGTACGTGCCCACGACGCCGAACCCGACGTCGGGCTTCTTCCTGATGCTGCCGAAGAGCGAAGTCATCGAACTCGACATGTCGGTCGATGCCGCGCTCAAGTACATCGTCTCGATGGGCGTCGTGGCGCCTTCGGCGCCTGCTCCGGCGCCCGCCCGCCGTCCCGTCGAGCCGCCGCTGTAAGTAAAGAATCATCGCCCCGGGCCGCGCGTTGCGGCGCCCGTTGATCAAACCGAACGAAAGCAAACATCATGTCGATGCGTACTGAATACTGCGGTCTCGTGACCGAACATCTGCTGGGCCAAACCGTGTCGCTGTGCGGCTGGGTGCAGCGCCGCCGCGATCACGGCGGTGTGATCTTCATCGACCTGCGCGATCGTGAAGGCCTCGTGCAAGTGGTGTGCGATCCGGATCGCGCCGAGATGTTCGCGACCGCCGAAGGCGTGCGCAACGAGTTCTGCGTGCAGATCAAGGGCCTCGTGCGCAACCGTCCGGAAGGCACGGTCAACGCCGGCCTGAAGAGCGGCAAGATCGAAGTGCTGTGCCACGAACTGAACGTGCTGAACGCGTCGGTCACGCCGCCGTTCCAGCTCGACGACGACAACCTGTCGGAAACGACGCGTCTCACGCACCGCGTGCTCGACCTGCGTCGCCCGCAGATGCAGCACAACCTGCGCCTGCGCTACCGCGTCGCGATCGAGGCGCGCAAGTACCTCGACGAGCAGGGCTTCATCGACATCGAGACGCCGATGCTGACGAAGAGCACGCCGGAAGGCGCGCGCGACTACCTCGTGCCGTCGCGCGTGAACGCGGGCCAGTTCTTCGCGCTGCCGCAGTCGCCGCAGCTGTTCAAGCAGCTGCTGATGGTCGCGAACTTCGACCGTTACTACCAGATCACCAAGTGCTTCCGCGACGAGGATCTCCGCGCCGACCGTCAGCCGGAATTCACGCAGATCGACTGCGAGACGTCGTTCCTCGGCGAGCAGGAAATCCGCGACCTGTTCGAGGACATGATCCGTCACATCTTCAAGACGACGATCGACGTCGAGCTCGACGCGAAATTCCCGGTGATGCCGTACTCGGAAGCGATGGCGCGTTTCGGTTCGGACAAGCCGGACCTGCGCGTGCAGCTCGAATTCACCGAGCTGACCGACGCGATGAAGGACGTCGACTTCAAGGTGTTCAGCACGCCGGCCAACGCGAAGGACGGCCGCGTCGCGGCGCTGCGCGTGCCGAAGGGCGGCGAGCTGTCGCGCGGCGACATCGACGGCTACACGGAATTCGTGCGGATCTACGGCGCGAAGGGCCTCGCGTGGATCAAGGTCAACGAGAAGGCGAAGGGCCGCGACGGCCTGCAAAGCCCGATCGTCAAGAACCTGCACGACGCATCGATCGCCGCGATCCTCGAGCGCACCGGCGCCGAAGACGGCGACATCATCTTCTTCGCGGCCGACCGCGCGAAGATCGTCAACGACAGCCTTGGCGCGCTGCGCCTGAAGATCGGCCATTCGGAATTCGGCAAGGCGAACGGTCTGGTCCAGGCCGGCTGGAAGCCGCTGTGGGTCGTCGACTTCCCGATGTTCGAATACGACGACGAAGATGCGCGCTACGTCGCCGCGCACCACCCGTTCACGAGCCCGAAGGACGAGCACCTCGAGTATCTCGAGACCGACCCGGGCCGTTGCCTCGCGAAGGCCTACGACATGGTGCTGAACGGCTGGGAAATCGGCGGCGGCTCGGTGCGTATCCACCGCGAGGAAGTGCAGAGCAAGGTGTTCCGCGCGCTGAAGATCGGTGCGGAAGAAGCGCAACTGAAGTTCGGCTTCCTGCTGGACGCGCTGCAGTACGGCGCGCCGCCGCACGGCGGTATCGCATTCGGCCTCGACCGCATCGTCACGATGATGGCCGGCGCCGATTCGATCCGCGACGTGATCGCGTTCCCGAAGACGCAGCGTGCGCAGGATCTGCTCACGCAGGCGCCGAGCCCGGTCGACGAGCGTCAATTGCGCGAGCTGCACATCCGTCTGCGTCAGCCGGAGCAGCCGAAGGCGTAACGCGCTTTCGCCCCCGGTCGTGTGTGCGGTCACGCACGCACGGCACCCTGAAAAAGGCGCAGTGATGCGCCTTTTTCGTTTTTTGCGGTACAGTCGCAGCACTTGCCGCACGTTCGGGCGCAGGCCCGGCGCACGGCCCTGTGCCGCATGAAACAAAGATGACGAAGCCGCCGAAAATCCCCGAATCCGTTCTCGTCGTGATCTACACGCCCGACCTCGATGTGCTCGTGATCAAGCGTGCCGACCAGCCCGATTTCTGGCAATCGGTCACCGGCTCGAAGGACACGCTCGACGAGCCGCTCGCGCTCACCGCCGCGCGTGAAGTGGCCGAGGAAACCGGCATCGCGGTCGGCACGCCGGACGTGCCGGCCAGCGCGCTCGTCGACTGGCATCACCGGATCGAGTACACGATCTATCCGCAATACCTGCATCGCTATGCGCCGGGCGTCACGCGCAACGTCGAGCACTGGTTCGGCCTGTGCGTGCCGCATCGCGTCGACGTGACGCTGTCGCCGCGCGAGCATGTCGACCATGCGTGGCTGCCGTTCCGCGAGGCGGCCGCGCGCTGCTTCTCGCCGTCGAACGCCGAGGCGATCCTGCAATTGCCCGCACGCATGACCCTCGCGCGTGCGCCGCACGGCTCGTCCGCATGAATGCGGAGACCCGCAAGCGCTTCGCGCAATTGCGGCAGATGTTCCTGCAGGAGCGCGGCTCGGCGTCGCGGCTCGCGTTTACGGCCGGCAACACGGTGCGGCTGTGCGAAACCGGCGGCGAATTCTTCCACGCGCTGATCGAGCGGATCGACGCCGCCCGCGAGCAGGTGATGCTCGAAACCTACATCTTCTGCGACGACGAGGCCGGCCGTCCGGTGTCCGATGCGCTGATCCGCGCGGCGCAGCGCGGCGTGCGCGTGCGGGTGATCACCGACGGCATCGGCACCGCGCGCCTGCCGCTGTTCGACACATGGGCCGAAGCCGGCGTCGAGCACTGCATCTACAACCGTTTCCTGTTCGGCCGTTTCGGCTTCTCGCGCACGCACCGCAAGCTCGCGGTGATCGACCAGACGGCCGCGTTCTGCGGCGGCATCAACATCGTCGACGACTACACGCAGGGCAGCGCGACGCTGCCGTTCCCGCGCTGGGATTTCGCGGTCGAGATGGCCGGGCCCGCGGTGTCCGACGTGCGCGCCGCGTTCGAGCTGCAGTGGCACCGGATCCAGTTCGGCCACAAGCCGTATGCGCAGTACGCGGCCGGACTGCACGGCGGCGAAGCGTTCCCCGACATGTTCCGGCGCTGGATGCGCAGCCACCGGTGGGTCAAGGCCGGCGCGCTGCGGGTCGTGACGGAGCCGAGCGTCGCGTTCGTCGCGCGCGACAACGTCGTGAACCGCCGCGCGATCGAAAAGGCGTATCTCGCGGCGATCGGCCAGGCGCGCCAGCGCATCCTGCTCGCGAATCCGTACTTCATGCCGGGCCGCAAGCTGCGCCGCGCGCTGACGGGCGCGGCACGGCGCGGCGTCGACGTGCAGGTGCTGATCGGCCGCAAGGAGTTCACGGCGCTCGATACGGCCGTGCCGTTCCTGTATCACTCGCTGTTGCGCGCGGGCGTGCGCGTGGCCGAATACGACAAGACGATCCTGCACGGCAAGGTCGCCGTGATCGACGACAACTGGGCGACGGTCGGCTCGTCGAATCTGGACGCGCTGAGCCTGATGCTGAACAATGAAGCGAACGTCGTGCTGGTGCGCTACGATGCAGTGACGAACCAGTTGCGCGACGCGATCGCCACCGCGTTTGCCGAAGGGCGGGAGATCGACGCCGCGCACTATGCCGCCCGCCCGCGCATCGAACGGCTGCTGAACTGGCTCGCGTACACCACGTACCGCGTCGTGATGAAGGCGCTGACGGTCGGCGGTTACGACTGACGCCGACTAAGTATTCGCTTCAAAAATCTGTCCGCACGTTCGTGCGGAAAAGCCGCTCCGGTCCCGCCGGAATCGCGCAAAATAGCGGCTCGGTTAGACACCGGTTTCTAATAATTTCCTTGTTTCGCGAGCGGCCGCACTCAATAATAGTACGGCCGTTCGATTTTATTCGAACCCCCGAACGGTTACAGAAATAGCTATGCGAAAAGGCGAACAGACGCGTGCCGCGATACTTGAAGCTGCTTTGGACCTCGCCAGCCGTGACGGGCTGGAGGGGCTGACGATCGGCCTGCTGGCCGAGCGCATGCAGATGAGCAAGAGCGGCGTGTTCGCGCACTTCGGATCGCGCGAAGACCTGCAGGTCGAGGTCGTCCGCGAGTACCACCATCGTTTCGAGAACGAGGTGTTCTTTCCGAGCCTGCGCGAGTCGCGCGGTCTGCCGCGTCTTCGGGCGATGCTGGCGCGCTGGATCGAGAAGCGCATCCAGGAGGTGACGACCGGGTGCATCTACATCAGCGGCGCAGTGGAGTACGACGACCGGCCGGACAGCCCCGTGCGCGAGCAGTTGATCGCGAGCGTGACCGCCTGGCGTGCCGCGTTGCTGCGCGCCATTTCGCAGGCGATGGAAGAAGGGCATCTGCGTGCGGATACGGATCCGGAACTGATGCTCTTCGAGTTGTACAGCTTCACGCTCGGCTTGCATCACGACGCACGCTTCCTGCATTCGCCGGACGCCGTGCGCCTCACGTGGGCCGCGCTGGAAAAGACGATTGTTTCGTATCAGAGCGAGAGCCGTTAGCGGCGCGTGACCCGCCCGCCAGGAGCTCGAGCCGTTTGCCCACCTTTGGAGAGAGTCATGGGACAGTACGCCGCGCCGCTGCGCGACATGCAATTCGTGTTGCACGAGCTTCTGAACGTCGAAGCCGAAGTCAAGCAAATGCCCAAGCATGCGGACCTCGACGCCGACACGATCAACCAGGTCCTCGAGGAAGCGGGCAAGTTCTGCTCCGAGGTACTGTTCCCGCTGAACCAGGTCGGTGACCGCGAAGGCTGCACGTATGAAGGCGACGGCGTCGTGAAGACCCCGACCGGCTTCAAGGAAGCCTACCAGCAGTACGTCGAGGCCGGCTGGCCGGCGCTCGGCTGCGATCCGGACTACGGTGGCCAGGGCCTGCCCGCGTTCGTGAACAACGCACTCTACGAAATGCTGAACTCGGCGAACCAGGCGTGGACGATGTATCCGGGCCTGTCGCACGGCGCGTACGAATGCCTGCACGCGCACGGCGCGCCGGAACTGCAGCAGCAATACCTGCCGAAGCTGGTGTCGGGCGAATGGACGGGCACGATGTGCCTGACCGAGCCGCACTGCGGCACCGACCTCGGCATCCTGCGCACCAAGGCCGAACCGAACGGCGACGGCTCGTACTCGATCAGCGGCACGAAGATCTTCATCTCGAGCGGCGAGCACGACATGTCGAAGAACATCATCCACCTCGTGCTCGCGCGCCTGCCGGACGCGCCGCAAGGCACGAAGGGAATCTCGCTGTTCATCGTGCCGAAGTTCATTCCGGACGCCGCGGGCGAGCCGGGCGAGCGCAACGGCATCAAGTGCGGCTCGATCGAGCACAAGATGGGCATCCACGGCAACTCGACGTGCGTGATGAACCTGGACGGCGCGAAGGGCTGGATGGTCGGCGAGCCGAACAAGGGCTTGAACGCGATGTTCGTGATGATGAATGCCGCGCGCCTCGGCGTCGGCATGCAGGGCCTCGGCCTCACGGAAGTCGCGTACCAGAACTCGCTGACGTACGCGAAGGAACGCCTGCAGATGCGCTCGCTGACGGGCCCGAAGGCACCGGACAAGCCGGCCGACCCGATCATCGTGCATCCGGACGTGCGCCGCATGCTGCTCACGCAGAAGGCCTACGCGGAAGGCGCGCGCGCATTCACGTACTGGTCCGCGCTGCAGATCGACAAGGAGCTGTCGCACGCCGACGAAGCGGTGCGCAAGGAAGCGGCCGACCTCGTCGCGCTGCTCACGCCGATCATCAAGGCGTTCCTGACCGACAACGCGTTCGAGTCGACCAACCACGCGATGCAGATCTACGGCGGCCACGGCTTCATCTCCGAGTGGGGCATGGAGCAGTACGTGCGCGACGCGCGGATCAACATGATCTACGAAGGCACCAACTCGATCCAGTCGCTCGACCTGCTGGGCCGCAAGGTGCTCGGCGACATGGGCGCGAAGCTGAAGAAGTTCGGCAAGCTCGTGACCGAATTCGCGGAAGCCGAAGGCGTGAAGCCGGAGATGGCCGAGTTCATCAACCCGCTCGCCGACATCGGTGAAAAGGTGCAGAAGCTGACGATGGAAATCGGCATGAAGGCGATGCAGAACCCGGACGAAGTCGGCGCGGCCGCCGTGCCGTACCTGCGTACCGTCGGCCACCTGGTGTTCTCGTACTTCTGGGCGCGCATGGCGCGCCTCGCCCTCGACAAGGAAGCGTCGGGCGATCCGTTCTACAAGTCGAAGCTCGCCACCGCCCGCTTCTACTTCGCGCGTCTGCTGCCCGAAACGGCATCGACGATCCGCGCCGCGCGCGCCGGTTCGAAGACGCTGATGGAAGTCGACGAATCGCTGTTCTGACGCGAGTCCGGGCGGTGCGCGCCGCGTGCCGCGCCGCCCGAACGCAACGGTTCCTGGTACTCACTTCGCCGTGCAGCCCTCACATTCCGCGCTGCACGACACTATCCGGAGACATCCCGTGAGCAATTTCCTGATTCGCAAGGTCGCCGTGCTGGGCGCCGGCGTGATGGGCGCGCAGATCGCCGCGCACCTCGTCAACGCGCGCGTGCCGGTGCTGCTGTTCGACCTGCCGGCCAAGGAAGGCCCGAAAAACGCGATCGCGCTGAAGGCGATCGAAAACCTGAAGAAGCTGTCGCCCGCGCCGTTCGGCGTGAAGGACGATGCGAAGTACCTCGAGGCGGCGAACTACGAAGACGACATCGCGAAGCTCGCCGAATGCGACGTCGTGATCGAAGCGATCGCCGAGCGGATGGACTGGAAACACGACCTGTACAAGAAGGTCGCGCCGCACATCGCGCCGAACGCGATCTTCGCGACCAACACGTCGGGCCTGTCGATCACGAAGCTGTCCGAAGGTTTCTCGGACGAGTTGAAGGCGCGCTTCTGCGGCGTGCACTTCTTCAACCCGCCGCGCTACATGCACCTCGTCGAGCTGATCCCGACCGCGCATACGCGTCCGGAAATCCTCGACCAGCTCGAAACCTTCCTGACGAGCGTCGTCGGCAAGGGCGTCGTGCGCGCGAAGGACACGCCGAACTTCATCGCGAACCGCGTCGGCATCTTCTCGATCCTCGCGGTGATCACCGAGGCCGCGAAGTTCGGCCTGCGCTTCGACGAAGTCGACGATCTGACCGGCAGCCGCCTCGGCCGCGCGAAGTCGGCGACGTTCCGCACCGCGGACGTGGTCGGCCTCGACACGATGGCGCACGTGATCAAGACGATGCAGGACAACCTCGCCGACGATCCGTTCTTTCCGGTCTACCAGACGCCCGCCGTGCTCGCCGAACTGGTGAAGCAGGGCGCGCTCGGCCAGAAGACGGGCGGCGGGTTCTACAAGAAGGAAGGCAAGGCGATCAAGGTGCTCGACGCGAAGACGGGCAGCTACGTCGATTCCGGCGCGAAGGCGGACGAAACGGTCGGCCGCATCCTGAAGCGCCCGCCGGCGGAACGCCTGAAGCTGCTGCGCGAGACGGATCATCCGCATGCGCAGTTCCTGTGGTCGATCTTCCGCGACGTGTTCCACTACATCGGCGTGCATCTCGAGTCGATCGCCGACAACGCGCGCGACGTCGACCTCGCGATCCGCTGGGGCTTCGGTTGGAACGAAGGCCCGTTCGAAGGCTGGCAGGCCGCCGGCTGGAAGCAGGTCGCCGAGTGGGTGCAGGAAGACATCGCGGCCGGCAAGGCGCTCGCGAACGTGCCGCTGCCGTCGTGGGTGCTCGAGGGCCCGGTCGCCGAGAAGGGCGGCGTGCACACGGCCGAAGGCTCGTGGGCGCCGGCATCGAAGCGCTTCGTGCCGCGTTCGGACCTGCCCGTGTACCGCAAGCAGGTGTTCCGCGCGCCGCTGCTGGGCGAAGCGGGCGCCGATCCGAAGACGTACGGCAAGACGCTGTTCGAGACCGACGCGGTGCGCGCGTGGGTCGACGACCGTGCCGGTGAAGACGACGTCGTGATCGTGTCGTTCAAGTCGAAGATGAACACGATCGGACCGAGCGTGATCGACGGCCTCGTGCAGGCGATCGAACTCGCGGAGAAGGACTACAAGGGCGTCGTGATCTGGCAGCCGACGTCGCTGAAGCTCGGCACGCCGGGCGGCCCGTTCTCGGCCGGCGCGAACCTCGAAGAGGCGATGCCCGCGTTCATGATGGGCGGCGCGAAGGGCATCGAGCCGTTCGTGAAGAAGTTCCAGGAAGGCATGCTGCGCGTGAAGTACGCGAACGTGCCGGTCGTGGCAGCCGTGTCGGGCATCGCGCTCGGCGGCGGGTGCGAGCTGATGCTGCACAGCGCGAAGCGCGTCGTGCACGTCGAGAGCTACATCGGCCTCGTCGAAGTGGGCGTCGGCCTCGTGCCGGCCGGCGGCGGCCTGAAGGAAGCGGCGCTGCGCGCGGCAGACGCCGCGACGGCCGCGAACGCGACCACCGACATCCTGAAGTTCGTCACGAAGTCGTTCGAGAACGCGGCGATGGCGAAGGTGTCGGCGTCCGCGCACGACGCACGGGCGATGGGCTACGTGAAGCCGTCCGACACGATCGTCTTCAACGTGTTCGAACTGCTCGACACCGCGAAGAAGGAAGCGCGTGCGCTGGCCGATACCGGCTATCGCGCACCGCTGCGCGCGAAGGACGTGCCGGTCGCGGGCCGCTCGGCGATCGCGACGATCAAGGCATCGCTCGTCAACATGCGTGACGGCCGCTTCATCAGCGACCACGACTACCTGATCGCGAGCCGCATCGCCGAAGCCGTGTGCGGCGGCGACGTCGAAGCCGGCAGCCTCGTCGACGAAGAATGGCTGCTCGCGCTGGAGCGCCGCGCGTTCGTCGAGCTGCTCGGCACGCAGAAGACGCAGGAACGGATCATGGGCATGTTGCAGACCGGCAAGCCGGTGCGTAACTGAGCGAGCAGACAAGGAGTCTGAAATGAGCAAACAACTGCAAGACGCATACATCGTCGCCGCCAGCCGCACGCCGATCGGCAAGGCCCCGCGCGGTGTCTTCAAGAACACGCGCCCCGACGAGCTGCTGGTTCACGCGATCAAGTCGGCCGTCGCGCAGGTGCCCGGTCTCGACACGAAGGTGATCGAGGACGCGATCATCGGCTGCGCGATTCCGGAAGCCGAGCAGGGCCTGAACGTCGCGCGCATGGGCGCGCTGCTCGCCGGCCTGCCGCAGACGGTCGGCGGCGTGACGGTCAACCGCTTCTGCGCGTCGGGCATCACCGCGCTGGCGATGGCGGCCGACCGCATCCGCGTCGGCGAATCGGACGCGATCTTCGCGGGCGGCTGCGAATCGATGAGCATGGTGCCGATGATGGGCAACAAGCCGTCGATGTCGCCGCACATCTTCGATCGCAGCGAAGACTTCGGCATCGCGTACGGGATGGGCCTGACGGCCGAGCGCGTCGCCGAACAGTGGAAGGTGAGCCGCGACGACCAGGACGCGTTCTCGGTCGAGTCGCACCGCAAGGCGCTCGCCGCGCAGCAGGCCGGCGAGTTCGGCGACGAAATCGCCGCGTACACGATCACCGAGCGGTTCCCGAACCTCGCGACCGGCGAAGTCGACGTGAAGACGCGCGAGATCAAGCTCGACGAAGGTCCGCGCGCCGATACGTCGCTCGAAGGCCTCGCGAAGCTGCGCACGGTGTTCGCGAACAAGGGTTCGGTCACGGCCGGCAACAGCTCGCAGACGTCGGACGGCGCGGGTGCGCTGCTCGTCGTGTCGGAGAAGGTGCTCAAGGAATTCAACCTGACGCCGCTCGCGCGCTTCGTGAGCTTCGCGGTGCGCGGCGTGCCGCCGGAAATCATGGGGATCGGTCCGAAGGAAGCGATTCCGGCCGCGCTGAAGGCCGCGGGCCTGAAGCAGGACGATCTCGACTGGATCGAGCTGAACGAGGCATTCGCCGCGCAGTCGCTGGCGGTGATGCGCGACCTCGGTCTCGATCCGTCGAAGGTCAACCCGATGGGCGGCGCGATCGCACTGGGCCACCCGCTCGGCGCGACCGGCGCGATCCGCGCGGCGACCGTCGTGCACGGCCTGCGCCGCCGCAACCTGAAGTACGGGATGGTCACGATGTGCGTTGGCACCGGCATGGGTGCGGCGGGCATCATCGAACGCCTGTAAGCGGGACACGACGAGAAGCGACGACGGTGCGCGGGCCACGAGCTCGCGCACCGTTTTTTCATTCCGGTAGAGACAGTCAAAGGAGACGGTTGTGGCCGACATTCAAGTGGAACGCGCCGACGGCGTGATGACGATCACGATCGCGCGCCCGGCGAAGAAGAATGCGCTGACGGCGGCGATGTACCAGACGATGGCCGATGCGCTCGCCGACGCGCAGGAAGACAAGGCGACGCGCGTGATCCTGCTGCGCGGCAGCGACGGCAATTTCAGCGCGGGCAACGATCTCGAGGATTTCCTGAAGGCGCCGCCGCAGGACGACACCGCGTCGGTGTTCCAGTTCCTGGCGCGGATCAGCAGCGCGAGCAAGCCGGTCGTGGCCGCGGTGCCGGGCATCGCGGTCGGCGTCGGCGTGACGATGCTGCTGCACTGCGATCTGGTCTACGCGGCCGACACCGCGACGTTCTCGCTGCCGTTCGTGCAGCTCGGGCTGTGCCCGGAAGCTGCGTCGAGCGCACTGCTGCCGCGCCTGGCAGGCCATCAGGTCGCCGCCGAGAAGCTGCTGCTGGGCGAGGCGTTCGACGCGCTGGAAGCGCACCGGATCGGCATCGTCAACCGCGTGCTGCCGGCGGCCGAACTCGACGCGTTCGCGGCGAAGCAGGCGGCGAAGCTGGCCGCGTTGCCGGCGGCATCGCTGCGGGTGACGAAGGCGCTGCTCAAGGATACGGGCGGCGTGGCGACGCCCGCGCGGATGGCCGAGGAAGCCGCGCACTTCTCCGAGATGCTGCGCGCGCCGGAGGCGCGCGAGGCGATGACCGCGTTCTTCGAGAAGCGCAAGCCGGATTTCCGTCAGTTCGACTGACGGACCGGCGCGCGCCAGCGGGAGACCGTCGGCGCGCTCGCACGGTCTGGATCAGGCCGTGCCGTAATCGACGTGGCCGGTTTCGCGGCAGAAGCTGACGAGCCGCAAGCCGGCCGCCTTCGCGATCTCGATCGCGAGCGACGACGGCGCGGAGATGGTCGCGACCAGCGGGATGCCGACCCGCGCGGCCTTGCGTACGAGCTCGTAGCTCGCGCGGCTCGACAGGAACACGAAGCCGTCGGTGGTATCGGCGCGCGACAGCACGAGCGAGCCGATCAGCTTGTCGAGCGCGTTGTGGCGGCCGACATCCTCGAATGCCGCGCGAATCGCGCCTGTTGCGTCGCACCACGCGGCCGCGTGCAGGCCGCCGGTCAGTTTCGTGAGCGCCTGATGCGCCGGCAGCGCATGCGCGGCGCGCGCCAGCGCGTCGGGCGCGAGGCGCGCGAGAAAACCGGTATCGGGCACGCGTTCGGGCGCGAGGTCGAGCAGGTCGATGCTCTCGATGCCGCAGACGCCGCAGCCCGTGCGCCCCGCGAGTGCGCGGCGCCGGTCCTTCAGCGCGGCGAACGCCTGCTGGACCACTTCCAGATGGACTTCCGCATGCGGCAGCGGCGCGTCGGCGTGCAGGATCACTTCGATGTCCTTGATGTCGCTGCCGCGCGCGACGATGCCTTCCGAGATCGCGAAGCCGACCGCGAACGCTTCGAGGTCGCATGGCGTACACATCATCACCGCGTGCGAGATGCCGTTGAAGACGAGTGCGACCGGCCATTCCTGGCCGACGAAGTCGTGCGCGGTCTCGACCGCGCCGCCGCGCGTGCGGCTCACGGGCAGCTCGATCGCGCCGCGCGGTTCGTCGCGCAATGCGTCGTGCAGTTCGTCTGATTGGGTCGGATTCACGAGCACTCCCGTTGATTCGAAGCGCGGTCGGCGACGATCGTGCCGCCGCCCGCGCGCAGAGGTTCTAAAATACCCCAGGCAAGCCGGCCGCGCCGGCATCCGCCACGTCAGGTAACGACCATGGGACTCAGCGACGCTCCGTTGCTCTTCAACTTCGAACACGATTCGTCGGAAAACTTCACGTATATCCCGATGATCGTGCGTTTCAATCTCGACCGCTTCGGGCTGCGGATTTCGCTCGAACAGTGGCAACTGCTGCCGCTCGAGGACCGCAAGCTGCTCGCGCGCTTTCCGGCCGACGACGACACCGCGATCGAGCCCAATTTCGATCACGCGCTGTTCGAAATGCTGCGCACGCACGCCGATCTGGAGCCGTCATGGTTCCAGCCGGACGAGCAACCGGCCTGGCGCGCCGTCGACACGGTGCCGGCGTCGCTCGTGCAGCAAAGCGCGCTGGCCGGGCTGCCGGCGCCGGCGCTCGCGCAGTGGCAGCGGCTTGCGCCATTCCAGCGCTACGTGCTGGTCAAGCTGTCGCGCAAGCCGGCGCTGAATCACGATTTCGTGCCGGCGATGCGGGAGTTCGGGCTGGCCGCCACGCACTGACGGCCGTATGCTGCGGCGCGGCGCGTGTCCGTCGTCAGAGCGGCGGCAGTTGGCGCGGCTTGCGGTCCGACCCGGTCGCGACGTAGGTGAGCGTCGCTTCGGTGACTTTCACGACTTCGCCCATCAGGCGCATGCGCTGTGCGTACACCTCGACGTCGACGGTGATCGACGTGTTGCCGGTGCGCATGATGGTGGCGTAGAAGCTCAGCAGATCGCCGACGAATACCGGCTGCTTGAACACGAACGAGTTGACCGCGACCGTCGCGACGCGGCCGTTCGCGCGCTGGCTCGCGGGGATCGAGCCGGCGATGTCGACCTGCGACATGATCCAGCCGCCGAACACGTCGCCGTGGACGTTCGCGTCGTGCGGTTGCGGGACGACGCGCAGCGCGGGTTGCTTCTGCGGGAGTTCGAGGGTCGAATCGGTCATGGCGGGGGCTTTCATCCTGTAATAAATGAGCCGCCGCGCGCAGGCTTGGCCGGCGAGGGCGCCGGCAGCGGCGCGAAGCGGCTTCTGCGACAATACAACGTTCACAAATTGTACGAGAAAGCGCGCGAGCCGGCCGTCGAGACACGGTTGGAGCCCCGCCGCGGAACCCTTCCCCATGCGCCGATTTCCTGCTTCCGGCGAGCCCGCGCCGGCTTCGACCGGGCCTCGCAACGACTGGCAGACCATCCGGTCGCTGCTGCCGTACCTGACCACCTACAAATGGCGCGTCGCGCTCGCGCTCGGCTGCCTGATCGGTGCGAAGGTCGCGAACCTCGGCGTGCCGGTCGTGATGAAGCGCATCGTCGACCATCTGTCCTACGTCCAGCAGCTCACCGCGCTCGGCCGTGCCGAACAGTCGGCCGGCATCGTGCTCGCGGGCGGCGTCGGGCTGCTGGTGGTCGCGTATGCGCTCGTGCGGCTGTCGACGTCGCTCTTTACCGAGCTGCGCGAGATCCTGTTCTCGAAGGTCACCGAGAGCGCGGTGCGCCAGCTCGCGCTGCAGGTGTTCCGGCATCTGCACGGGCTGTCGCTGCGGTTTCATCTCGAACGCCAGACGGGCGGCATGTCGCGCGACATCGAGCGCGGCACGCGCGGCATCCAGCAACTGATTTCGTATTCGCTGTACAGCATCCTGCCGACGCTCGTCGAGGTCGGGCTCGTGCTCGGCTTCTTCGTGGTCAAGTACGAGGCCTACTACGCGTACGTGACGTTCGCCGCGCTGGTCACGTACATCGTGTTCACCGTGAAGGTCACCAACTGGCGCACGCACTTCCGCCGCACGATGAACGAGCTCGATTCGCGCGCGAACTCGCGGGCCATCGATTCGCTGATCAACTACGAGACGGTGAAGTACTTCGGCAACGAGGAGTGGGAGGCGCAGCGCTACGACGAGAACCTGAAGCGCTACCGGAAGGCCGCGATCCGCTCGCAGAACTCGCTGTCGGTGCTGAACTTCGGCCAGCAGGCGATCATCGGCACAGGCCTCGTGTTCATCCTGTGGCGCGCGACGCAGGGCGTGCTCGCGGGCAAGCTGACGCTCGGCGATCTCGTGCTGATCAACACGTTCATGCTGCAGCTGTACATTCCGCTGAACTTTCTCGGCGTCGTCTATCGCGAGCTGAAGCAGAGCCTGACCGACATGGACCGGATGTTCGGGCTGCTGTCCGCGCCGAAGGAAGTGGCCGACCGGCCCGATGCGCGGCCGCTCGCGGTGGCCGGCGCGCAGGTGCGCTTCGAACACGTGAACTTCGCGTACGAGCCGTCGCGGCAGATCCTGCACGACGTGACGTTTACGATCGAGGCCGGCACGACGACCGCGGTGGTCGGCCACAGCGGTTCGGGCAAATCGACGCTGTCGCGGCTGCTGTTCCGTTTCTACGATCTCGACCGCGAGACGGGCGGTGCGATCCGGATCGACGGTCAGGACATCCGCGACGTCACGCAGGAATCGCTGCGCGCATCGATCGGGATCGTGCCGCAGGACACGGTGCTGTTCAACGACTCGATCTACTACAACATCGCGTACGGTCGGCCGACGGCGACCCGCGACGAGGTGGTCGCGGCCGCGCGCGCCGCGCACATCCACGATTTCATCGAAACTTTGCCGAAGGGCTATGACACGCCGGTGGGCGAGCGCGGGCTGAAGCTGTCGGGCGGCGAGAAGCAGCGCGTCGCGATCGCGCGCACGCTGCTGAAGGACCCGCCGGTGCTGCTGTTCGACGAAGCGACGTCGGCGCTCGATTCTCGCTCGGAACGCGCGATCCAGCACGAACTCGACCAGATCGCGCGGCATCGCACGACGCTCGTGATCGCGCACCGTCTGTCGACGGTCGTGCACGCGCAGCAGATCCTCGTGATGGACCACGGGCGGATCGTCGAGCGCGGCACGCACGACGAACTCGTGCGCGCCGACGGGCTGTATGCGCAGATGTGGGCGCTGCAACGGCAGCGTGCGGCGGCGGGTGGGGAAGAGGCCGAGGCTGCTTGAGCGTGGGTGCCGCGCGACACGGCGGGTGGCTGGAGCGGATGGTGGGTCGGCTGTCCGGCGGCGTGCAGCGTGACGCCGTCACGGCCGGGTGAGCCGGCGGGGCGTTCCCGGCATTCGATCCCGGATCGGTTCGCGGCCGGTTGACCAGGCACCGTCATCAGCCTGTGAGTCCATCGGCCGCCACGCCGGGGAACCGGCAGTCAGTCGCGAAACGATCAGCTTGCCGCGGCGCGCAGCCGCGCGTCGAGTTCGCCGAGCTGTGCGGGCGTGCCGACGTTCTCCCAGATGCCTTCGTACAGTTCGCCGCTTGCGTGGCCGGCTTCGATCGCCGCGCGATAGTACGGTGTCAGCGCGCGCCGCGTGCCGGGCGCGAGGTCGCGGAACATCCGCGTGTCGTACAGGCCGATGTTGCCGAACGTGAGGCGCGCGGCACCGTCGAGCGCCAGACGGCCGTCGTCGCCGAGCGCGAAGTCGCCGGCCGGGTGGAATGGCGGGTTCGGCACCATCACCAGGTGCATCGCCGGCGTGTCGAGCGCGGCCATCCGGGCGGCGCGCGGGGCGAGCGTCCGGTAGTCGAACGCGCAGTACACGTCGCCGCTGACGGCCGCGAACACGGCCGGCCGCCCGTCGCGCTCGATGAGCGGCAGCGCCTGCGCGATGCCGCCCGCGGTCTCCAGCGCGTCGCCTTCGGCCGAATACGCGAGCCGCACGCCCCAGCGCGAACCGTCGCCGAGCGCCGCCTCGATCTGCTCGCCGAGCCACGCGTGGTTGATCACGATCGTCTCGATGCCCGCCCGCGCGAGCGCCTCGATCTGCCACACGATCAGCGGCTTGCCGCCGACTTCGAGCAGCGGTTTCGGGCGGGTGTCGGTCAGCGGGCGCATCCGCTCGCCGCGTCCGGCGGCGAAGATCATCGCCGTGGTCAGGGTAGTGCTCATGTTCGACTGGGGGGCGTGAGGACGGTCAGAACGTATAGCCGACGTCGGCCGGCGCGTTGCCCTCGAGCTCGTCGAGCAGCTTCGCGAACGGCACGAGCGGGCGATAGCGCAGCGCGACCTTGCGCGCATAGGTCAGGAAGCGCGGCAGGTCGTTCAGGTAATGCGGCTTGCCGTCGCGGTAGTTGATGCGCGCGAACAGGCCGAGGATCTTGATATGGCGCTGCAGCCCCATCCATTCGAGCTGGCGATAGAACTCGCCGAAATCCGGATCGACCGGCAGGCCGGCCTTTTTCGCCTTTTCCCAGTAATACGCGAAGCAGTCGAGCTCGAACTCCTCGTCCCAGCTGATGAAGGCGTCGCGCAGCAGCGACACGACGTCGTACGTCAGCGGCCCATACACGGCGTCCTGGAAGTCGAGCACGCCGGGGTTCGGCTCGCAGACCATCAGGTTGCGCGGCATGAAGTCGCGCAGCATGAAACCCTGCGGCTGCGCGTGCGCGCTCGCGACCAGCAGCGCGAAGGTGCGGTCGAGCGTGCCGCGCATCGCGTCGGTGACCGGCTTGCCGAGGTGGCGGCCGACGAACCATTCGGGCAGCAGCTCCATTTCGCGGCGCAGGAACGCTTCGTCGAACGGCGGCAGCACGTCCGGTTTCGACGTGAGCTGGAAGCGGATCAGCGCATCGAGCGCGGCGCGCATCAGCGGGCGTGCGGCGGCCGGGTCGGCCGGATCGAGCACCGAGATGTACGACGTGCGGCCGAGGTCGGTCACGAGCATGAAGCCCGCGTCGAAATCGTGGGCCAGCACGTCGGGCACGTGGTCGCCGGCCGCGGCGAGCAACTGCGCGACCTGGACGAACTCGCGGCACTTCTCGGGCGGCGGCGCATCGACCGCGATCAGCGTGCCGCCGGGGCTCGCGGCCGACGCGACGCGGAAGTAGCGGCGGAAACTGGCGTCCGACGAGGCGGGCGCGAGGGTCGACAGGTCGAGGGCGTAGCGCTCGGCGAGCGGGTGCAGCCACGCGGTGAGCGCGTCGAGGCGGGCGTCGGGCTGGGATGCGGCGGATGGGGGCGTCATGAAACTCGGCGGAGGGGGGAACGTCTTGCCATATAATACCCCACGACTTTTTTGACGCGCCCCGCGTCAGCTTCCGCCGTGCAGGCCCGCCGCCTGTCGCGCCGTCCGCCCGATCGCCTCCCCGGTTTGCGAAGAGCCGCAGTCGCGGCTCGACGGCGCGGCCGCCGCGCGCGAGGTGCCGTGCAGGCGCGGTTGACAAGGGGCGATTCGCCAAACGATAGATGCCGCCCAAACCGCTATTCCCGAATGTTTTCCCCGGTGACGGGGCGCCGCGCAAACGGCGGCTCGCGCTCGCGCTCCTGGCCGTGCCCGGCCTCGTGCCGGCCGTGTCGTATGCGCAGCTGTCGGGCGCGGCTGCGCAGCCGCAGCCGCTCGACTCGCCGTGGGATCTGCGTCTCGCGCCCCAGCTCGAGGATCATCCGCTGAAGGACGGCGCGAAGCCCGCCGCCTTCGTGATCGCTGACCATACGAGCGGCACCGCCGAGCAGGATCTCGCCGCGAAGGGCTCGGCCGAGCTGCGGCGCGGCGACGCCGTCGTGAAGGCCGACGCGATCCACTACGATCAGGATACCGACATGGCCGATGCGTACGGCCAGGTCAAGGTGATCAATGGCGGCACGTCGTTCGCCGGGCCCGAGGCGCACCTGAAGATCGAGGCGAACCAGGGCTTCATGACCGCGCCGAAGTATCACTTCAACGTGACGGGCGGCTCGGGCAGCGCGGAGCGTGTCGACATGGTCGACAACGAGCGCTCGGTGTTCGTCAACGGCACGTATACGGCGTGCCAGTGCTCGACGAACCCCGCGTGGTACATCAAGGGCAGCCGCTTCGATTTCGATACGGGCGCCGACGAAGGCACCGCGCGCAACGGCGTGCTGTTCTTCCAGGGCGTGCCGATCTTCGCGAGCCCGTGGATGACGTTCCCGCTGTCGGGCGAGCGGCGCAGCGGCCTGCTGCCGCCGACGTTCTCGATGAACTCGAGCAACGGCTTCGAGCTGTCGCTGCCGTACTACTTCAACATCGCGCCGAACCGCGACCTGACGCTCACGCCGCGCATCATCTCGCGGCGCGGCGTGATGACCGAAGCGACGTTCCGCTATCTGTCGCCGTCGTATTCGGGCACGTTTACGGCCAATTACCTGCCGGATGACCGGCTCGCGCACCGCAACCGCTACGCGATCTACTGGCAGCACCAGCAGAACTTCGGCGGCGGCTTCGGCGGCTACGTCTATTACAACAAGGTCTCGGACAACACGTATCCCGAAGACCTCGGCTCGGCGAACCAGTTCATCAACGGGACGCAGACGCTGTACCAGCAGGAAGCGGGCCTCACGTACAACAACGGGCCGTGGTCGGTGCTCGCGCGCTACCAGCACTGGCAGACGCTGCCGCCGTCGATCGCGCCGTACAGCCG
>NZ_JACFYV010000399.1:0-2038 GCF_016759955.1 Burkholderia sp. KCJ3K979 | reverse complement strand
GCGGGCGGCGAGCGCCGCACCGCGGCGAACGACGACATCGGCCTCGCCGCCGCGCACCCGGAAACGACCGAGACCGCCCCACCCGACCCCGGCGCGTCGAAGCCGGGCTGGGTCACGCGGATGCAGATGCGCTTCGGCGGCGCGGCGCTGCCCGAAGCCGCGCAGGCACTCGCGATGCAGTCGGGCACGCTCGCCACGCAACTGCGCATGCTGCAGGACGCCGGCTGGCGCGTGACGCTCGGCAAGCGCGGCGGCGGCAGCCGCATCGACCCGCGCAAGCGCCGCGTGACGATCGACGGCGCGCTCCAGCATCCGGGCAGCATCACGTACACGCTCGCGCATGAAGCGCGCCATGCGGTCGAGGCGATGGCCGGCGTGCTGAACCTCGACTATGGCAGCCGCAGCCGCTTCACGCGCAAGGCGCTCGAAGCCGAGGCGCGCGCGCAGATCAACGCGTTCGAGGCACGCTACGAAATCGAGCTTGCGGGCGGCGGCGACATTGCCGCGCACGTGCGCCTGCCGGATGCGATCGAGCGCGAAGGCGCCGCATGGCGCCCGCCGTCGCACGACTATGCGGGCACGGTCGGACGCCTCGTCGACGCGTTCGCGGATGCGCCCGTGTCGGGCCGCGACGGCGAGACCTACCGCGACTTCTACGACGACGTGTGGTCGCGCCAGAAACGCCGCGGCGGCATCCCGCGCCGGATGCCCGCGCCGCAGACGCACGAGACCGGCGGCGCACCGCACGGCGTGCGCAGCTTCGACGAACGCGTGGCATGGAGCCGCGCGCATGCCGAATATGCGTCGCCGTTCGGCGACGGGCCCGTGCCCGCGGCGGCCGACCTGCAGGCGGCGCGCAGCCGCCACTTCACGATGCTGGAGGACGAAGGTGTGCTGATGCTGCACGCCGACACGTTGCCGGACGGCACGCTGCTCGCGGGCGGGCAACCGGCCGGCGTGCACGAATACGCGCTCGACCAGGCGCCGTCGTTCCTGGTCAAGGAGGGCTATTCGATCGTGCTGTCCGCGAAGCACGGCGGCGAGGCGGCCGCCGCCGGGCTCGCGAATCTGTGGCAGCGGCCGGTGTACGCGCCGCCCCCGCACGCGGTCGGCGAACGCGCGGCGCTGCTCGACACCGGCGTGTTCCGCCGCTACGACCCGGCGCCCGCGGCGCCGCACGATCTCGGGCAACTGGCGGCCGACGCCGAAGGCGTGCACCTCGAAAGCAATCCGGCCGCGCGGATCGACGTCGAGCGTCACGTCGGCGAGCTGCTCGGCGCCGGCGCCGAGAAGACCGTGTTCGCGCTCGGCCACGATGCCGCGCTCGCGGTTTACGACAACGGCCCGCATACGTCCGAAGCGCGCCAGATCGAGGCGGCGATCGACGAGAGCATCGCACTCGACGATCTCGCGTCGTACGGGCTGAAGACCGTGACGATGGACGGTCCGTTCTCCGCGCTGAATCGCGTCGCCGTGCTGTACCGGCCGCTCGGCGTGTTCCACAGCTTCGGCTTCGAGACGGGCGCGCTGCCGCGCGTGGTGTCGCGCGCGGCGCTCGAGCACCTCCGGCAGATTCGCGAAGTCGTCGAACGCACGGGCATCGGCTTCGATCTGCAAGGCCTGTTCACGCGCGGCGGCGACTTCCTGCTGAGCGACCCCGGTGCGATCGGCATGGGCGCGGGCGAGCATTTCACCACGCTGCAGCGGCTCGCGGTGATCGAGCGCGCGCTGACGCAAGGCCTCGAGCGCGGCAACGTCGAACTCGCGCATCCGCGACTCGCCGAAACGCCGCCGCCCGATGCGTTCGTGCAAAAGCCGTCGGTCATCACGCGCGTGCGGATGCGCTTTGGCGGCGCGCCGCTGCCGAAGGAAGCGTACCGCCTGATCGACGCATCGAGCCTGCTGTCGCAGCAGCTTCGGCTCGGCGCCGACGCAGGCTGGAAAGTCGTGCGCGGCAAGCCCGGCGCCGGCAGCAAGATCGACACGCGACGGCGGCGCGTCACGATCGACGGCGGACTGCAGTCGACCGGATCGATGG
>NZ_JACFYV010000398.1:0-2104 GCF_016759955.1 Burkholderia sp. KCJ3K979 | reverse complement strand
GGCGCGCATGGCCTTGCGCGAGTTCGGCGACGGCCGGATGGCGCGCGCTCACATGCGGGTCGCCGAGCCGGCCGGTGTCGGTATCGCGCGCGAAGGTCGCGAGCGTTCCCTGGAATTCGCTGACGACGATGAGCGTGCGGCCGTCATCCGCGAACCGCAGGTGACGCGGGCCGAAGCCGGCCGGCACGCGCGTTTCGCCGTGCTCGATCGCGCGCAGGCCGGCGGCGTCCTCGACGAGCGCGAAGCCGAACACGCGGTCCGAACCGAGCGAGCTGACGTACGCGAAACGGTTGTCCGGCGACACGATCACCGCGTGCGCGTTCGCGATGCCGCTCGCGACTTGCAGCGGCGTGCCGTCGCCGTCGCGCACGCGGGCGGCGTCGTAGAGGCTCAGCGAATTCCCGCCGTACGACGCACCGAGCAGCCAGCGGCCGCTGCGGTCGAGCGACAGGTACGCATGGCTTGCGTCGATCGCGGTCGTGCCGATGCGCGCGAGCGTGCCCGCGGCGAGCAACCGACGATCGTCGCGTTCCGCGTCGCGACGTAGAGCCGCGTGCGGTCGGCCTGCACGGCGATCGGCATCGCGACGTTGGCGGCCGGATAACGGGCGAGCGGCGCGAGCGTGCCGTCGCCGGTGAGGGCGAAGGTGGCGAGGTCGCCGTCGACGGCATTCGAGACGACGACGGTCAGGCGGTCAGTGTTCGGCATGGCGGAGCATCGAGGCGTGCGAGAAAGTTTCGTCGGCCGGCTGGCCGCGCGGCGGATCGCTGCGCCGGTGCGTGCGCGCGAACAGCGCGGGGACCGCGGCGACGAGCGAAGCGATCGCGAGCGCATACAGCCCGCCCGTGATCGAACCCGTATGTTGCTTCAGATAGCCGAAGGCCGTCGGCGCGACGAAACCGCCGAGGTTGCCGACCGAGTTGATCAGCGCGATCGCGGCCGCGGCCACCCGCGTATCGAGATAGCCCTGCGGAATCGGCCAGAACAGCGACGACGCGGCCTTGAAGCCGAGCGCGGCGAAGCAGATCGACGCGAACGACCAGACCGGATCATGCGACGTCGACGCGAACAGCCCGCACGCGGCCAGCACGAGCGCGCACGCCAGCCAGCGCTGCGGATGCTTCCACTTCGACGACAGCACCGCGAAGCCGTACATCGCGCCGATCGCGATCATCCACGGAATCGTGTTGTACAGGCCGACCTGGAAATCGGTGAGCCCGCCCATCTTGCGAATGATGGTCGGCAGCCAGAACGTGGCCGCGTAGATCGTCAGCTGGATCGAGAAGTACAGGAAGCAGAACAGCATGATCTGCGGATCGCGCAGCAGCGTGGTGGCGCGCACCGGCACGTTCGAGCGGACGTCGCGCGTCGCGCGCTCGTCGTCGAGTGCGTTCTGCAGCGCCGTCCGTTCTTCGGCGGTGAGCCACGTCGCATCGCGGATATGCGATTTCAGCAGCAGCCAGCTCGCGCCGCACAGCGCGACCGAGAACAGCCCTTCGATCAGGAACATCCATTGCCAGCCTTCCAGGCCGAAGCCGCGGATCGACAGCAGCGCGCCGGTGACGGGCCCGGACAGCACCGACGCGAACGCGGAGCCGCCAAGGAAGATCGCCATCGCCTTGCCGCGTTCCTGCGGCGGCAGCCATTGCGACAGGTACAGCACGACGCCGGGGAAGAAGCCGGCCTCGGCCGCGCCGAGCAGGAAGCGCAGCGCGTAGAACGACGTGTCGTTCCACACGAACGCCATCGCGGCCGCGACGATGCCCCATGTCGCCATGATCCGCGCGAGCCAGATGCGCGCGCCGTAGCGCTGCATCAGCAGGTTCGACGGCACTTCGAACAGCGCGTAGCCGACGAAGAACAGCCCGGCGCCGAGCCCGTACGCGGCCGCGCCGATGCCGATCGACGCTTCGAGATGGCGATCGACGAAGCCGACGTTCACGCGGTCGATGTAGTTCGCGATGAACATGATCAGCACGAGCGGCAGCACGTGCCACTTCACTTTCGAGACGGCGGACGCGAGCGGGTCGCGGCCGGGCAGGACGGACGAGGGCGGGTTCAAGGGTGTCTCCGGTCGGGGGACGGCGGACGGGGCGGCGGCCCG
>NZ_JACFYV010000397.1:0-2149 GCF_016759955.1 Burkholderia sp. KCJ3K979 | reverse complement strand
GGAACAGGCCGCCCGACAGCAGGATCATGTCGCGCCACGAGAACGCATGGTCGAACAGCGTGAACACGGGTTCGGTCAGGCTCGCGATCCACGCGACGCTGCCGAGCAGCGCGAGGCGCATCACCAGCGCGAGCGCGATGCCGAGGCGCTGCGTGCGGGCGCGCTGCGCTTCGGGCAGCTTGTTGCTGAGGATCGAGATGAAGATCAGGTTGTCGATGCCGAGCACGACTTCCATCACGACGAGCGTCAGGAGCGCGGCCCAGACGGCGGGGTCGGTGGCAAGCGTCAGCAGGTAGTCCATGGGCGGGGCCGATACGAAAGTGGAAAGCCTGATGATATGACGCCCCGAACTTCGTAAAAATCAGAGAGAATCTGACTTTAGGTTCGGTTTTTCCGATATATCGCGCTTCGATGCTCAATTTCCGACATCTGTACTATTTCTGGGTCGTGGTGAAGGAAGGCGGCTTCGCGCGTGCGGCCGAGCGGCTCGACATGGCCGTGCAGACGATCAGCGCGCAGGTGCGCGAACTGGAGAAATCGCTCGGGCACCAGCTACTGCGCCCCGCCGGGCGCGGCGTCGCGATGACCGATGCCGGGCAGGCCGCCTTTGCACGCGCGGAAGTCATCTTCGAGATGGGCCGGCAGATTCCCGACGACGTGCGCGCGGCGGCCAGCCAGCCGACCGTGCGGCTCGCGGTCGGCCTCGCGGACGGCATCTCCAAGCTCGCCGCGCACGCGATCCTGGCCCCCGTGCTCGACACGCCCACGCTGCGGCTGCTGTGCCACGAGGGCGAGCACGACGCGCTGCTCGCGGAACTCGCGCTGCATCATCTGGATCTCGTGCTGGCCGGCCACGGCGCGCCGTCCGGGTCGAACCTGCGCGTGACGAGCGAGCGGCTCGTCGCGTCGCCGGTCGACTGGTACGGGCCCGCGGCACTCGTCACGCCGGCCGCGCGCCAGCGCTTTCCGCAATGTCTGGCCGAGCTGCCGGTGCTGCTGCCGACCGCGCATTCGGCATTGCGCGCCCATCTCGACCGATGGCTGGAAAGCGAGCGGATCGTGCCGCGCGTGGCCGGCGAATTCGAGGACAGCGCGCTGATGGCCGTGTTCGCGGCGCGCGGCCTCGGCGTGTTTCCACTGAGCGAACTCGGCGCGAACGATGCGTCGCTGCTGCGCGGGCTCAGGCGGCTCGGGCGCGCGGGCGACGTGACCGAGGAGATCCACGCGATCCGCTCCCGACGCGGCGAACATCATCCGCTGACGGCCCAATTGCTGGCCGCGGCGCGCGGCGCGCCGGCCGACTGAAGCGAGCGCGACATCAAACGAAACTATAATGTCGCCCCGGCCATACGAGATGTGCGCGCGCATCAATCCGGGCACTCCCGTTGCGCCGCCTCTCGCCGAGCCTTCTGAAAGACGCCATGCACAACCGATTTCGCCTGTTTTCCGTTTCGTGCGCGCTCGCGGTCGCGACCGTGCTGGCGGCATGCTCGTCGCCGCCCAAGCCGATCTACCAGCAGGAACAGTTCGACGCGACCACCAGCCCGTATGCGCACACGTTCCACTCGAAATCCGACGCGGCCTGCGAGGCCGCGCGGCGCGCGCTGCTGAGCCAGGGCTACGTGGTGTCGTCGTCGCGCAACGACGCGGTCGACGGCAGCAAGAATTTCCAGCCGAGCAACGACATGCACGTCGTGATCGAGTTTCACGTCGTGTGCGCGGACGCGAATGCGGACGGCTCGTCGAGCATCGCGTACGTGAACGCGGTGCAGGACCGCTATACGCTGAAGAAGTCGAATACGTCGGCCAGCGTCGGCTTGAGCGTGTTCGGCTCGCTGTCGCTGCCGATCGGGTCGAGCGACGACGCGCTCGTCAAGACCGCGAGCGAGACGATTCCCGCCGGCGTGTTCTATGAGCGCTTCTTCACGCTCGTCGACCATTTCCTGAAGATCGACCCGGCGCGCCGCGACCGCGCAACCGTGAAGGCCGCCGAGAAGGAGCCCGTCGCGCCGCTGCCCGAGCCCGCGCCGACGCCGCAGGGCGAACCGCTGAAGATGACGACGCCGGTCGTGCCGACGCCGCCCGCGGCGCCGGTGCCGCTTTCGGCGCCGGGGGTCGCGCCTGGATCGGGCGCGAATGCCGTGCCGGC
>NZ_JACFYV010000396.1:0-2161 GCF_016759955.1 Burkholderia sp. KCJ3K979 | reverse complement strand
GAGCGGCTAGGCATTAAAATGGGCGACATGCGCGTCATCAAAACCCGCGATTATAAGTGGGATCGCGGCTGCCCCAGCCGTTGTGCGCGGTGTTCCGCCGGCAGGCATGTATCATGCGCGGCACCCGTGAGCGGCGGCCCGCGCAAGCCAGACAATTTTCCATGCACGCAACTGAGAGAAGAGAATCGATGATCTCCCAATCCATCTTCAAGGCATATGACATTCGTGGCGTGGTCGGCAAGACACTCGACGTCGACACGGCGCGCGGAATCGGCCGGGCATTCGGCAGCGAAGTGCGTGCGCAGGGCGGCGATGCGGTCGTCGTCGCGCGCGACGGCCGCCTGTCCGGGCCGGAACTGGTCGGCGCGCTGGCCGACGGCCTGCGTGCGGCCGGGGTCGACGTCGTCGACGTCGGCATGGTGCCGACGCCGGTCGGTTATTTCGCGGCGAACGTGCCGCTGGCGCTGAAGGGCGGCGAGCGCCGCGTCGATTCGTGCATCGTCGTCACGGGCAGTCACAATCCGCCCGACTACAACGGCTTCAAGATGGTGCTGCGCGGCGCCGCGATCTACGGCGAGCAGATCCAGGCGCTGTACCGCCGCATCGTCGACGAGCGGTTCGAGTCCGGCAGCGGCACCTATGAGCAGATCGACGTCGCGGATCAATACATCGCGCGCATCGTCGGCGACGTGAAGCTCGCGCGGCCGCTGAAGATCGTGGTCGACGCCGGCAACGGCGTCGCAGGCCCCCTCGCGACGCGCCTGTTCAAGGCGCTCGGCTGCGAACTCGTCGAGCGCTTCACCGACATCGACGGCACGTTCCCGAACCATCACCCCGATCCCGCCCACCCGGAAAACCTGCAGGACGTGATCCAGGCGCTGAAGGACACCGATGCGGAGCTCGGCTTTGCGTTCGACGGCGACGGCGACCGTCTGGGCGTCGTCACGAAGGACGGCCAGATCATCTATCCGGACCGCCAGCTGATGCTGTTCGCGGAAGAAGTGCTGTCGCGCAACCCGGGCGCGCAGATCATCTACGACGTGAAGTGCACGCGCCACCTCGCGCAGTGGGTGAAGTCGAAGGGCGGCGAGCCGCTGATGTGGAAGACGGGTCACTCGCTCGTGAAGGCGAAGCTGCGCGAGACGGGTGCGCCGCTCGCCGGCGAAATGAGCGGCCACGTGTTCTTCAAGGATCGCTGGTACGGCTTCGACGACGGCCTGTACACCGGTGCGCGCCTGCTCGAGATTCTCGCGAAGACGGCCGATCCGAGCGCGCTGCTCAACAGCCTGCCGGACGCGATGAGCACGCCGGAACTGCAGCTCTGGCTCGACGAAGGCGAGAATTTCCGCCTGATCGAGCAGTTGCAGAAAGAGGCGAAGTTCGACGGTGCCGATGAAGTCGTGACGATCGACGGCCTGCGTGTCGAGTACCCGGACGGCTTCGGCCTCGCGCGTTCGTCGAACACGACGCCGGTCGTCGTGATGCGCTTCGAGGCCGAGACGCAGGAAGGGCTCAAGCGCATCCAGGACGACTTCCGCCGCGTGCTGACGGCCGCGAAGCCGGACGTCAAGCTGCCGTTCTGAGCGCCGGCGGCCGGCGGGCCGCCCGTACGACGGCCGGTTCGTCGGCCGTGTTTATCTCGAAAAGCGGCGCGTGCCCCGGGCGCGCGGCCGCTTTTTGTCTGTCCGGTCGTCCGGCCGGGATAAAATCCCCCCTTTATGTCTGTCGCCGGCTGCCAGCCGGCGTTTTTTCAGCGTGCAAAAGATCCTGATCGTGCGCGTGTCGTCGCTGGGCGACGTCGTGCACAACATGCCGGTGGTCGCCGATATCCGGCGCCGCCACCCCGATGCGCAGATCGACTGGCTCGTCGAGGAAAGCTTCGTCGACCTCGTGCGGCTCGTCGACGGCGTGCGCAACGTGCTGCCGTTCTCGCTGCGCCGCTGGCGCAAGAAACCGTTCTCGGGTGCGACGTGGCGCGAGATTCGCGCATTTCGCCGGCGCCTCGCGGCCGAGCAGTACGACCTCGTGATCGACTGCCAGGGCCTCATCAAGACGGCGTGGGTCGCGAGCTGGGCGCGCGGGCCGCTCGTCGGGCTCGGCAACCGGACCGACGGCGCCGGCTACGAATGGCCCGTGCGCTTCTTCTATCGCAAGCGCGTGC
>NZ_JACFYV010000395.1:0-2266 GCF_016759955.1 Burkholderia sp. KCJ3K979 | reverse complement strand
ACCCGAGCCGCATCGTCCACCGAACGCGCGCTGTCGTTCGCACTGCGCGGCGCGCAGGCCGCCGGCGCACGCACACGCCTGTTCGACGGCCCGTTCCTGCATACGCTGCCGCACTACGCCCCCGAACACAAAACGCTGACCGACGCGCAGCGCGAGCTGATCGACGCCGTGCGCCAGGCCGACGCGATCATCATCGCGACGCCCGGCTATCACGGCGGCGTGTCCGGTCTCGTGAAGAACGCCCTCGACACGCTCGAGGAGCTGCGCGCGGACGAACGCCCGTATCTCGACGGCCGCGCGGTCGGCCTGATCGTCACCGCGTACGGCTGGCAGGCGGCCGGCACCGTGCTGACGTCGCTGCGCTCGATCGTCCATGCGCTGCGCGGCTGGCCGACGCCGTTCGGCGCCACCGTCAACACGCTGGAAACGCGCTTCGAAAGCGCCGACAGCTGCTCGGACCCGAAGGTCGTCGCGCAACTCGAGACGGTCGGCACGCAAGCCGCCGAATTCGCGCTCGCGTTCGCGTCGCATCGCGCGGCCTCGCACGCGGCATCGGTCGATGCGCTTGCGCCCGTACTGAAGGTCGCCAACCAGTAACTCCCGCATTCCGCCGCGCGCCTCCGATCGACGAGATTCGACGGGGCGCGCGGCGCGTCTTCCAGCGCGTGGCGATATGCCGGGCGCGTCGCCTCGCCGCTCGAACATACCGTTTCCGCGTACCACCCCGATAACGATTCAGCCCGCCGCGTGATTTGCATTGGCCGAAAGATTGGTTCACGCAGCCGGCAGGTTTTCGTACGCTGAAAGTCCGAACTTTTTCCGCGCACGCCATGAACCGTACGATCCGCTACAAGGGCTATGAAGTCGCTCCCGCTGCCGCCCGGTTGCCGAACGGGCTGTTCGCCGCCAACCTGACGATCGAACGCGCGAGCGGCGGCCCGTCGCCGCGCTCCGTGTCGTTCGACGCAATCGATTTCTTCTTCGAGGAAGAGCACGCCCTCGCCTACGCATCACGCTGGGGCCGCCTCTGGGTCGACACGAACGCGTGACGCGCGCCGGGCCGGCGTGCACATGGCCGCTCGAAAATACGCGATGACGGAAGCTGTGCAAGAATCTTTCGATCCGTAATCGCATAACAATAGCCATGACCGACACGCTGCAGGAAGAGCATGCAGCCGCAGATCACGCGATGCGCAACTGGACCTTCGAGAGGCAAGGCCCCGTCCGGATCGGTTCCGACGCGCACAAGCAGATGTTCTGTCGGATGCTGCTCGATACACACAATCCGTACAAGCCGGCCGTGATCGACTGGCCGGCGCTCCAGCCGGCCGAACTCAGACGGCTCACGTCACTGCCGATCTGGGACATCGCCGTGCAAACCGAAGGCCGCGCGTCGATCCGCGTGGCCACCTACGCCGCGACGGTCGACGATCCGCTGCTGCGCCGCGCGCTCGAAATGGACGGCGGCGAGGAAGCCCGCCACAAGGTCGTGCTGTCGAAGCTGGTCGAGGCGTACGGCATCCGGCTCGCGCCCGAACCGGCCTACCCGGCGCCGACCGATCCCGAATGGTCGTGGATGATGACGGGCTTCAGCGAATGCATCGACAGCTTTTTCGCGTTCGGCCTGTTCCGCTCCGCGCAGCGCTCCGGCTATTTCCCGCCTGAGCTGGTCGAGACCTTCGAGCCCGTGATCCAGGAAGAAGGTCGCCACATCCTGTTCTTCGTGAACTGGTACGCGTGGTACTGGCGCACGATGCCGTGGTGGCGCCGGCCGTGGTTCTTCGCACGGGTGGCGGCCGTGTGGGTGCAACTGATCCGCGACCGCATGAGCATCGCGCGCGGCATCGATGCCGACGGCGCCGCGCGTGACGCGAATTTCCCGGCGACCGGCACCGCCGACATCGGCGATGCGCTGAACCCGCGCGAGCTGATCGAGCTGTGTCTCGTGGAGAACGACCGGCGGATGGCCGGTTACGACAAGCGCCTGCTGCGCCCGATGTTCGTGCCGCGGATGGCGCGGTTCGCGCTGCGGTTTCTGAAGAAGTGAAGTCGGGCGCTTGCCGCGGGTCAGGCGGCAAGCGCCCGGTTCGGTCCACGCCTGAGGGCCGACTGTGGCGCGTTCGATACATTCGATCCATCCCTCTTTTTCTTCGGCACGTCGCGCCGTCGTCGGCATGACTGACAAATTGCCGCACCCCGGATCTGTCATTTCGACCGCCTCCGGCTCGACGCCGACCCGCGGTCTTTGACGGCCTGTCGGCACCCC
>NZ_JACFYV010000394.1:0-2267 GCF_016759955.1 Burkholderia sp. KCJ3K979 | reverse complement strand
TCCATGCTCATTCTCTCCACGCCGTTTTGGAGTCGACCATGAAGAAGCTTCTGATTGCAGCAGCAGTTCTGGCGGTTTCGGGTGCAGCGTTTGCCGGCAGCGGCACGGTGTCGAGCAGCAATTCGTCGAGCGGTGGCCAGACGATGGCCGGGGTCGCCGGGTTCGGCCACTTCACCGCGACCGATTCCGGCTCGGCACTCGGCGCAGCCGGCGCAACGGCCGGTGGCGGCAGCAGCGGTTCGATCTCGTACACGAACCATACGCAAACGTCGACGGTCGGCGGCTTCGGCTTCGGCGGCGCACAAGCGGGCGGCAGCAGCGGCGCGAACGCGGGCTCGACCGGCTGGACGTATCACCACTAAGCCGCGACGCGTAGCGTTCGTCATTGGCTGGCGGTACGGATGCCGGGTCCTGCCCCGCAAGGGCAGGCCCGGCTCCGCCACCGTCGAACTTCCTCACAGCAAGGAATTGCTATGAAAGCCAAAGTCATGTTAGCGACAGCGCTCACCGTCATTTCGTCCGCTGCGTTGGCGGCCGGATCGTCCACGACCAACCAGACGCAATCCGTCGCAGCGGGCGTTTCCGGTTCGGTGCTGGTCGGCTCCGGCAGCTATACCAGCAATTCGACTTCGACGGCCGGCGCGAATGCAGGCAGTACCGTGACACCCACCGGCTCCGCCGGCACGGCGTCCGCTTACCACAACTCGACTTCGACGGCCAGCGGCTCGGGCACGAACGGGGGCGCGTTCGCGGCAGGCGGCGGTATCGGTGCCGCGGGCTCGTTTGCTGGAAACGGCAGCACGAACGAAAACGCGAATGCGCTTTCGGGAGGGGTGACCGCCACGATCGTACTCGGCGCGAACCACTACACGGCCACGGGCGCGAACGACCACGGCAATGCCAACGCGGGTGCCGTGGGATGGACGGGCAGTGGCGGGTCGGGCGCGATCACCGGCTCGAATCACTACAACTCGTCGACCGTGTGGAGTACCGGTCCGGCCGGTTCGCCGTCCGCATCGGGCGGAAGCCAGGGCGACTCGAGCGCGACCGGGAGCAGTCATTAGTCAGGTGTGGGGGGACCAGTTTCCAGTTTCCCAGCGACGCTGGTCTCTTTTCCGCATCGTTGTCACGTAAGGAGTTGGCATGAAGCAGAACCTGATTGCCGCCGCTCTGATGTTCGCGTCTCTGACGGCGTATGGCGCTGACCGTGCTGCCGATGGTGGGCAATCGACTATGCAGACGTCAAACAAACCTGACCAGACAACCAAACCGTCAGAACAACAAACGCTTTCGTCGGGCAGTTCCATCGGCGGGCCGGACACCCAGCAGTGGCGGGGCATGTCGGCCGGCTCGTGGTCCCAGCTGGGCAGCGGCTGGAAGCAGTTCGGGGAAGCAGCGAAAACTGAAGGCATTCAGGGGAATTAGTACGGTTGCCTGGGTCGGAGGTCAAACCTCGTCCGGAGAGTGAAATGAACAGCAACAGGATCAAGGTGGCATGTGCGGCGATGTTCGCGATGACCACGATCGGTGCCCAGGCGCAAACCGCCGATTCGACGTCGAGCGCGCAGTCGTCGACATCGTCGACGGCGATCAGTCAGGGCGGCGGCTCGAGCATGAACACGAACACCACGAGCTCGCGCGGCGGCAACGCCACGAGCAGCAGCGGGGTGCGCGGCAGCGGCAATTCGAGCGTGAACGTCAACGTGACGATGCCGTCCAGCACGACCGGCGGCAACGTGACGCCGCAGAGCACGAACACGCTCGCGGCCGGCGCGCCAGGCACCAGCCCGTACAACACCCAGGCGACGGAAAACGTCAATTACTCGGGGACGCAGACGATCAAGACGAACCCGTCGATCCAGGCGCCGGGCCTCACGACCACGCTGTCCGATACCTGCATGGGCTCGGTGAGCGTCGGCGTGTCGTTCCCGGGGTTCGGCGCGACGGGCGGCACGACGCTGGTCGACCAGGCCTGCGTGCGGCGTCTCGATGCGCGTGAATTCCGTGCGATGGGCCTGACCGACGTGGCGCTCGCGCTGCTGTGCCAGAGCGACGCGAACCGGCGCGCGGTGGAAGCGACCGGGCACCTGTGCCCGGGCACGACCGCGCCGCTCGCCCGTTCGAACGTGGCGCCCAGCGTCGAAGCGACCGTCGCGGACGACGTGAAGTATCGCGATCCGATCGTGCGCGACCGGATGGGCCTGCCGCCGCTCGGCTCGGCCGCACCGGCGCCCGCAGCGACGCGCCCGATCGAGACGGCTTCGATG
>NZ_JACFYV010000393.1:0-2328 GCF_016759955.1 Burkholderia sp. KCJ3K979 | reverse complement strand
CGCCGAGTTCGCGCAACAGCGCCGCCAGCCCCGCATTCAGCGCGACGCAAGCGGCATCGGCCGCGAGCTCCGCGACGATCAGCCGCGCACGCGGCAGGCTCGGCCACCACGCGATCCGCTCGACCGGCAACGACGGCAACGCATGCGCGGCCGCGAGCGCGGGCAGGTGCGCAGCCAGCGCGTCGCACCGCTCCCGCTCGATTGCGCCGATGAACGCGAGCGTCATGTGCAGTTGCGCGGGCAGCGTACGCCGCGCCCCGCGGGTAACCGGCAACGCGTGCAGCGCGTCGCGCGACGCCGCATCGGGCATCAGCGCGACGAACGCACGGAGCCGGTCGCCGTTCATGATTCGCTCACGGCGGCCCGCGGCGCATTCGGCGCATCGGCGGAAGCAACCGGACGCTGCGGCAGCGGGCCATGCTCGCCCCACACGTCGGCCGGCAGCACGCGCGCGAGTTCGGGGATCGTGTTGCGCGTGAACACCGGATCGGCGACGCCGGCCGCGCGCTGGCGGCGATAGTCGGCCCAGGCGGCGTGCGCGTACTCGCCGAGCGCGAGGATCGCGATCAGGTTGATGATCGCCATCAGCCCCATGCTCGTATCGGCCATCGCCCACACGAGCGGCAGTTGCCCGACGCTGCCGAACATCACCATGCCGAGCACGGCGATGCGGAACAGCGACAACACGCCGCGCCGCTTCGTGACGAATTCGACGTTGCCTTCCGCATACGCGTAGTTGCCGATCACCGACGAGAACGCGAGGAAGAAGATCGCGACGGCCATGTAGATGCCGCCCCAGTCGCCGACGTGGCTCGAAATCGCGCGCTGCGTGAGCGCCGCGCCCTCCATCCCGGTGCCGAGTTCGTACTGGCCCGACAGCAGGATCACGAACGCGGTCGCGCTGCAGATCACGATCGTGTCGACGAACACGCCGAGCATCTGGATCAGCCCCTGCGTGACGGGGTGGCGCGTGCTGGCGGTCGCGGCCGCGTTCGGCGCGCTGCCCATCCCCGCCTCGTTCGAGAACAGCCCGCGCTTCACGCCGATCGCGATCGCCTGGCTGACCGCATAGCCGGTCAGGCCGCCGGCCGCCTGCTCGAGGCCGAACGCGCTCTTCACGATCAACGCGATCACGCCGGGCACCAGCGTGATGTGGGTCGCGACCGCGTAGACCGCGAGCGCGAGGTAGCCGATCGCCATCAGCGGCACGATCACCTGCGCGACCGTCGCGATGCGGCGGATGCCGCCGAAGATGATCGGCGCGGAAAGCAGCACGAGACCGAGGCCAACCGTCTCGCGACGCCAGCCGAACGACGTATGGAACGCATCGGCGATCGCGTTGGCCTGCACCGCGTTGAACACGAAGCCGAACGCGAGGATCAGCGACAGCGAGAACAGCACGCCGAAGCCGCGCGAGCGCAGCCCCGTCTGGATGTAGTACGCGGGGCCGCCGCGATAGCTGCCGTCCGGGTGCGACACCTTGAAGATCTGCGCGAGCGTCGCTTCGACGAACGCGGACGACATCCCGACGAGCGCGGTCATCCACATCCAGAAGATCGCGCCCGGCCCGCCGACCGTCAGCGCCACCGCGACGCCGGCGATGTTGCCGGTGCCGACGCGGCTCGCGAGCCCGGTCGCGAACGCCTGGAACGACGAGATGCTGCCCGGCTCGCCCTTGCTGCCGACCAGCTTCATGCTGAGGAACAGCGCCTTCAGCTGGATCATCCGGAACCGCAACGTGAACCACGCGCCGGCGCCGAGCAGCAGCGCGATCAGCACGTAGTTCCACAGCACGCCGTTGACGGCTTCGATCAGCCCTTGCACGAATGCTTCCATCCAGAGTCCTTGTAAATAACGTCAGTCATGAGCGGCGGCCGCGAACGCGGCCCGAGGGGCGACATGATATGACAGTTCTCAAGAATTATTACAAAACGAAAGGATTTGAGATGATGAAAAATCGACGCCGGATGTCATCAGGTTAGACGACGCTTCGCGAAAATGCGGGAGCGATGATGGCGGGCCGGCCCACCGGCTCGCGCCGCGCGGCAGGAACGCCGGACGCCGCTCGGCTCATCCGGGCCGACGCCGATGCAACGACATCGATCGCGCGCCCAGCCATAAAAAAACCGGGCGCCCTTTCGGACGCCCGGCTTCCATCGAAACCCGCTCGCGCTGTTCAGCTCAGCGCGGCAGTTCCGAATGCCCCATCAGATACGCATCGACCGAGCGCGCGCACTGGCGGCCTTCGCGGATCGCCCACACCACGAGCGACTGGCCGCGACGCATGTCGCCTGCCGCGAATACCTTGTCGACCGACGTGTAGTACGA
>NZ_JACFYV010000392.1:0-2337 GCF_016759955.1 Burkholderia sp. KCJ3K979 | reverse complement strand
AAGATCGACGGTCGTCATTCGCATGGCACCTCTTTCTTTCCTCCGTCACCATGAAGAATCCTTTCGTTTCGTCAGCCGCGCGCCGGTCGCGCGGCGTATCGCCCGCCGGCGCCGCGCTTCGCTGCATCGCCGCGTCGTTGCTGCTGGCCGGCGCCGCGACGCACGCGTTTGCGGCGCCCACGGGCAAGACGCTCGTGTACTGCACCGAAGGCAGCCCGGCCGGCTTCGATCCCGGCCAGCACACGACGAGCACCGATTTCGATGCGAGCACGTACCCGGTCTACAACGGGCTCGTGCAGTTCAAGCGCGGCACGCTCGACCTCGAACCGGCGCTCGCGACGAGCTGGGACGTGTCGCCCGACCAGCGCACGATCACGTTCCACCTGCGGCGCGGCGTGAAATTCCAGACGACCGCATGGTTCAAGCCGACGCGGCCGTTCCAGGCCGACGACGTCGTGTTCACGTTCCGCCGGATGCTCGACCCGGACGATCCGTTCCGCAAGGCCTATCCGGTCAGCTTCCCGTATTTCAGCGATCTCGGCTTCGACCACAACATCGAACGCATCGAGAAGGTCGACGACTATACGGTGCGCTTCGTGCTGAAGTCGCCCGACGTCGTGTTCGTGCGCAATCTCGCGATGGCGTTCGCGTCGGTGCTGTCGGCCGAATATGCGGGGCAGCTCGCCGCGCGCCATCGCGAGTCGGACATCAACCAGTTTCCGGTCGGCACGGGGCCGTTCGTGTTGCGTACGTACCAGAAGGATGCGCTGATCCGCTACGACGCGAATCCCGACTACTGGAACCCGGACGACGTGAAGCTCTCGCGCCTCGTGTTCGCGATCACGCCCGATCCGGCCGCGCGGCTGCAGAAGCTCGTGGCCGGCGAGTGCCAGGTATCGGCGTTTCCGCGGCCGGCGGATCTCGAGACGGTGCGGCGCGATCCGAAGCTGACGCTGTTCTCGGGGACGGGCTTCAACGTCGGCTTCGTCGCGTACAACACCCAGCATCCGCCGCTCGATCGCGTCGACGTGCGGCGCGCGCTCGACATCGCGATCGACAAGACGGCGATCATCAAGACCGTGTTCAACGGCGACGCGACGATCGCGACGAACCCGATGCCGCCCGCGCAATGGTCGTACAACCCGCGCCTGAAGGACGCGCCGCGCGATCCGGCCGCCGCGAAGGCCCTGCTCGCGCAAGCCGGCTTCCCGAACGGATTCGACCTGACGCTATGGGCGATGCCCGTGCAGCGCCCGTACAACCCGAACGCGCAACTGATGGCGCAACTGATTCAGCAGGACTGGGCGAAGATCGGCGTGCGCGCGAAGATCGTCAGCTACGAATGGGGCGAGTACAACCGCCGCGCGAAGCACGACGGCCAGCACGACGCGATCCTGTACGGCTGGTCGGGCGACAACGGCGACCCCGACAACTGGCTCGGCACGCTGCTCGGCTGCGAGGCGGTGCATGGCAGCAACCTCGCGAAGTGGTGCAACAAGGACTTCGAGCAACTCGTGACCGCCGCGCGGTCGAACGGGGACGTCGCGAAGCGCACGGCGCTGTACGAGCAGGCGCAGGTGGTATTCAAGGATCAGGTGCCGTTCACGCCGATCGCGACGTCGATCGTGTCGTTGCCGATCTCCAGGCGCGTGCACGGGCTGACGTTCTCGCCGCTCGGCGGGCACCGGTTCGACGGCGTGTGGCTCGATTGATCGAAGTGGGGCCGGCGCGCCGCGTGCGCGCCGGCGTTTGCCGCATCAGTTGAGTGCGACGGCGGCCGCGGCCTCGACCGGCGTGCCTTCGAGCGCGACCGACGGGCGGCCGTCGGGGCCGACCGGCACGTCGCCGATGAGCGTCGTGCGATACAGCTGGCGATCGAAGTCGAGATCGAAGATGTCGACGGGCGCGAGATGCGCGGTCGCGCGGTTGTCCCAGAACGCGATGCTGCGCGGCTCCCACTTGAAGCGGATCGTGAATTCCGGCCGCGTCACGTGCTCCCACAGCAGTTCGAGCAATGCCTGGCTCTCGCGCGGCGTCAGCCCGACGATCGATTTCAGGAAGCTCGGGCTCACGTACAGCGCGCGTTCGCCGGTCTCCGGATGCACGCGCACGAGCGGATGCTCGGTCACGAGCGGGCGGCGCTCGACGGCGTCGTCGAATGCGCCGGTCGCGCGCGCGCCGGGCGGCGGCGTGAAGCGATGGATGCCGCGCAGGGTATCGACGAAGCCGCGCAGCGGCGCGGACAGCGTTTCGTACGCGCGTACGAGGTTGGTCCAGTGCGTGTCGCCGCCGTACGGCGGGATCGTCACGCCACGCAGGATCGAGGCCCACGGCGGG
>NZ_JACFYV010000391.1:0-2363 GCF_016759955.1 Burkholderia sp. KCJ3K979 | reverse complement strand
CGCCCGCCGTGCCCGCCGGGGCGCTGGCCGACGCGGACGGCCTGGCCGACAACGCGCACGTCATCCCCGTCGCGCGCCCCGCCGATTCCGCCATTTCGTCACACGACGCGGCCGTGCGCCAGGTCGTGCTCGGCATCATCAGCTTCACGCGCTGGCCGACGACGCCCGTCCGCCTGCATCTGTGCGTCACCGGGCGGCCCGACTACGCGCGCGGCCTGACCGACACGCTGCAGGCCGGCTCGACGTTGCTCGACGTGCAACGCGTGCGCTTCGACGATCCGTCGCTCGGCATGGCCTGCGACGTCGTCTATCTCGGCACCTTGAGCAACGACGAGCGTGCGCGGGTGAGAGCCGCGTTGGCCGGCCATCCGGTGTTGACGATCGCGGAACACGACCCGTCCTGCACGGCGGGCGGCATGTTCTGCCTCGACGTCGACGGCGATCGCGTGTCGTTCGACATCAATCTCGACGCCGTCGCGCGCAGCGGCGTGCGCGTGCATCCGAACGTCCTCAATCTGGCGCGACGGCCGGTGACGCCATGACACGCGCCGCGCCTCCCATTCGCACTTCGCGCCCGCCGCGCCCGACGCTGCAAAGCGTGCTGCGTCGCGCGCACCTGCGCCTCGCGTTCGTCGCCGTGACGATGGCCGCCGTGTCGTTGATCGTCGTCGCCGTAATCGCGTTGCGCGCGTATGCCGGCAACAACCTGAACCTGCTGGCGCGCTCGCTCGGTTATACGGTCGAGGCGGCGCTCGTGTTCGGCGATCGCGTCGCGGCGAACGAGGCGATCGGGATGATCGCCGGCGACGAGGACGTCGCGCAGGTGGTCGCCACCGACAGCAAGGGACAACTGTTCGCCACGTGGCAGTTGCCGGCCGGAAACGGCCTCGCGCGGCTCGAGCGGGCGGTGGCCGACGTGGCGCTGCCGGGGCCGGTGACCGTCCCGGTGATGCACGACGGCATCATCGTCGGCCACGTCGTCGTGCGTGGCCGCGGCCACCAGTTCTTCGGCTTCCTGCTCGGCGGTGTCGGCGGCATTCTCGGCTGCCTGGCCGTCAGCGTGTTCGGCGCGTATGTCAGCTCGAAACGCCTGCTGCGCGACATCGTTTCGCCGCTGCGCGCGCTGGCCGGCGTCGCGCACGCGGTGCGGCGCGAGCGTGCGTTCGCGCGGCGCGTCGAGCCGGCGGCGATCGCGGAATTGAACCAGCTCGGCGACGACTTCAACGCGCTGCTCGACGAATTCGAAGACTGGCAGAACACGCTGCGCGACGAGAACGCGTCGCTCGAGCACAAGGCGACGCACGATGCGCTCACGGGGTTGCCCAACCGCGTGCAGTTCGAGTCGCGCCTCGCGCTTGCGCTTTGCGAGGCCACGTTGACGGGGCAGCGGGTCGCCGTCCTCTATCTCGACTGCGACCGCTTCAAGGAGATCAACGATGGTTTCGGTCACGACACCGGGGACGCGGTGCTGATCGATATCGCATCGCGGCTGCGCACGCGGGTGCGCGAGACCGATCTCGTCGCGCGCCTGGGCGGCGACGAATTCGCGGTGATGCTGGCGGCGGTGCCTGAAGCGGGCAGCGTGTGCCGGATCGCCGACGAGATTTTGTCCGGCATGGCGCCGTCGATCGAGCTGTCCGACGGCCGCGTGGTGGCCACCATGATGAGTGCCGGCGTTGCGCTGTATCCCGATCACGCGTTGGACGCGAGCGGCTTGCTGCGCGCGGCGGATATCGCGATGTACCGCGCCAAGCGTGCGCGGCCGGGATCGTGGCAACTGGCGGAGAGCGTTGCAGGGCCGGTGTGAGGTCGATCGACTCGCGCCGCGGGCGAGGCCGCGGCGGCGGTTAAAAGAAGCGCCTGCAGGGCGGGCGCAACGGAAGGGGATGCGAAATGAACCACTCGTTTCCTGTGAGCATGGGGCGGATGTGCGTCGGGAGCGCACTGCTTCTGTGCATGCTGCTGGGGGGCTGCAAGACGCCGCCGCCGCTTCATCGGGGGCTGACGCAGACGCAGGTGACGGCGCTGAAGTCGGCCGGGTTCCAGGAGACTGGACAGGGATTCGAATTCGGGTCGACCGGGCCGATCCTGTTCGATTTCGACCGCTACAACCTCAAGCCGGATGTGCGGCGGATCGTGGAACGGATCGGGCGGACGTTGCGGTCGGCGGGGATCAACGGGGTGCGCGTTTACGGGTACTCGGATGACGAGGGGACGGCGGCTTACGATCTCGAGTTGTCGAGACGGCGGGCTGAGGTCGTTGCCGTCGAACTGGCCGACGTCGGGCTGGATGCGAAGCGGATCGCGGTCGTGGGGCGAGGGAAGAGCGATCCGGTGGGGGATAACAGGACGCCGGGCGGGAG
>NZ_JACFYV010000390.1:0-2371 GCF_016759955.1 Burkholderia sp. KCJ3K979 | reverse complement strand
CCCGCGGCGATGACCCGCGCGGCGGCGTGGCCACGCGGGCAGGCCGCCGCGATTACTTCGCGAGCGTCCGGTACGACACGAGATCGTTGATCGGCCCGATTTCCGGCCCGGTCGCGCCGGGACGCGTGGCGACCTGCACGACCTTCTCGAACATGATGATGAACGGCGAGTTCGCGAGCACGGCCTTCTGCAGCGCTTCGTAACGCTGCGCGCGCTTCGCGGGCGACGGCTCGACGAGCGCGGCCTCGGTGTCCTTCGTCAGTTGCGGAATGTCCCAGCTGTTGCGCCACGCGAGCATCTTGGTCGGCGACTGGTCCGAGTTGTCCGGATTCCACGCGAAACCGCGCGCGTTGCTGTTCGGGTCCATGTAGTCGGGCGACCATTCGCCGACGAAGATGTCGTGCTGGCGGGCGCGGTACTTGCCGATCGCCTGCTTCGCGTCGCCCGGGATCAGCTTCACGCGGATGCCGCCCTGCGCGAAGTTCGCCTGCAGCGCCTGCGCGATCTCGAGGTACGGATAGTCGTTCGGCATGTCCATCGTCACGTCGAAACCGTTCGGCAGGCCGGCCTTCGCGAGCAGCGCCTTCGCCTTCGCGACGTCCTGCTTGTACGGCCGCGCGTTCGATGCGCCGAGGAAGCCTTCGGGCAGGAAGGTCTGATGCACCTTGTAGGTGGTGCTGACGATGTTGCGCTGGATGCCGTCGTAGTCGACGAGCCATTTCATCGCCTGCTGCACGTCGGGCTTCGCGAGGTTCGGGTTCTTCGTGTTCAGGCTCAGGTACAGCAGCGCCGAAACCGGCCACGACGCGACCTTGATCTTGCCGGCCTTCGACAGCGCGGCGAGGCTGTCGGGGCTCAGGTTGCGCGCGGCGTCGGCGTCGCCGTTCTCCAGCAGCAGCCGTTGCGCGGACGCTTCGGGTACGTGGCGCAGCACCACGCGCTTCATCGGATACGGCGTGCGGTATTTGTCGAAGCGCTGCAGCACGATGGTTTCGTTCGGCGTCCACTTGACGAGCTGGTACGGGCCCGAGCCCGCATCGTTGGTGCGCAGCCAGCCGCTGCCGAAATCGTTGCCTTGCTGGTGCGACAGCAGCAGCTTCTTGTCGAAGACCGAGGCCGGGCACGCGCTCAGCACGTTGAGCACGAAGCTCGGCGCGTACTTGCGGTCGGTTTCGAGCACGACGGTTTGCGGATCGACCACGCGCACCTTCTGCGTGACGTTCGCCTTCGTGAGGCCGAGATCGGCGAGCACGCCGGCCGGCCCCTTGTCGAGCAGGATGGTGCGCTGCAGCGACCACGCGACGTCGTCGGCGGTGACCGGATTGCCGGAATGGAACGTGAGGCCCGGGCGCAGCTTGAACGTGTAGGTCACGCCGTCGGCGCCGACCGTCCACGATTGCGCGATCTGTCCGTCGAAGCGCGTCGGGTCCTTCAGGTCGACGCGCACCAGCCGTTCGTAGGTGTTCGCGACGTATTCGGACGGCACCAGCTCGTAGATCCCGCTCGGGTCGAGGGTCGTGAATTCGCCGAGTTGCGTGGCGACGACGAAGATGCCGGGCGGCGTGGCAGCCTGCGCCGGCAGCGCCGGAACAAGCGCGACGAGCGCGGCGCTGACGAACAGCCGGGACAGCAGGTGCTTCATCAGAATTTGCTCCGAGAAACCCCGCCATTGATGGCGGGAAGGAAAGGCGTGGGGTTGACAGGCAGCTTCTTCCACGGGTTAGGATCACCGGCATGATTCTTGTCTACCGCTACCGGGTGAAGTCGCTCAACGGACTGCTTAACAAGCAGAGCCGTGCGGTGAACTACGTCTGGAACTTCTGCAACGACACGCAGAAGCACGCGCTCAAGTGGAATAAGAAATGGCCGACGGGTTTTGATCTGAACGTGCTGACGACCGGCAGCAGCAAGGAACTCGGTATTCACTCCGGCACGGTCAACGCCACGTGCGAGCAATACGCGAAGTCGCGCAGCCAGCACCGTCGCCCGTATCTGCGTTATCGCGGCAGGAAGTCGCTGGGCTGGGTGCCGCTGAAGGGGCGTGACCTGAAGCGCGAAGGCGAAGCGTTTCGCTTTGCCGGCAACACCTTCCGCGTGTTCAACAGCCGGGCGCTTCCTGAAGGCAAGATCAAGGACGGGACCAACTTTGCGCAGGATGCGCGCGGCAATTGGTTTCTCAACATCGTGATCGAAGTACCCGACGTTCAGGCCCGCCCGATCCGTTCCGGCGTCGGCATCGATCTCGGCCTGAAAGACTTCGCCACACTTTCGACCGGCGAGAAGCTGCCCAATGACCAGTTCGGTCGACGAGCGGCGGAAAAGCTGGCGAAAGCGCAACGGGCGCGAAAGCACAAGCGGCATATCGCGAAGC
>NZ_JACFYV010000038.1:0-41747 GCF_016759955.1 Burkholderia sp. KCJ3K979 | reverse complement strand
GCACGATCCACGAGTTGCCGCAGCGCCTCGCGCGACGCGTTGCGCAACTGCGCGGCCGGCGCGTCGGGATACGCGCTCAGGCCGTGCAACGGGCTGTCAAGGTGAATGTCTGCCGCGTGGATGAACTTCACGAAGGTTCCTCTGTTTCATGGCGAAGGGACGACGACGCTCGCACGGGCCCGTGCCGTCAAGCGTCATCCCGGTAGCCGCCGGACTTGCCGCGGCACGCGCGGCGCGTGCCGAACCGGGTCGCGCCGCCCGTTGCAAGCGGGTCGGGATGGTACCTGAAAGCGGATAACGACATGCGTTCTGCGTCGGTCCGGACGGTGGGGAAGCACGCGATACCGATGCGAATCGCCATTGTGCCGCAGTGCGATCGCGAGACAACGAAACCGCGCCACTGAAGAACGAGCGGTTCACGAAACGACGGCCAGCAATCGCTCGATATGGCGGTTGGGTTCGAAATCCGGTTTCGAGCGCAACGAAGGAAGCCGGCAAGGCGTTGAACGGGATTCAGGAAAACACGCCCGATCACCCCGCGTGCGTCGCACCACACGCAGGCATCCGGCTACCTGCTGTCACTCGCCGCGTCACGGTATCGATCGGACATGCTGGCCCATGCCGGCCGGCCCCGTCATCGTGGCGGCCGGTGGTCGGAACCCCTGCTATTTAAGCATGACGCGCGAGCAATGGGCAGTGGCCGCGCGCCGATAAAAAAGCCCGGCCCGCATCGAAGCGGGCCGGGCCGTGACGGAATGGTGCCGCTTGTTACAGCGCGCCGCCTTGCGCCGACGCCGAACCCTTCACGCCGACCGATGCGCCGCCCTGCACCGAGTTCGTCGCGCCTTCGAGCGCTTCGCCGGCCTTCGCCTTCGCACCGCCCGCGACGTCGCCTGCCGTCGACACCGCGCCTTGCGCATGGCTCTTCGTCGAGCTTGCGACGTGCTTCACGTGCGACTTCGTCGCGTGCACGGTCGATGCCGCCGCATCCTTCGTCGCGCCGGCCGCCGAACCGACTGCCTGCGTCGCGCCGCCCACCGCCGTGCCGGCTGCCGAGCCCACGCCGCCGACCGTCTTGCCGACACCGCTCAGCGCGCCGCCGACTACATTGCCCGCACCCGCACCCGAGCCTGCCACATTCGCGCCAGCGCCGGCCTGCACGCCCACGCCGCCGCCGAGCAGCGGCGTCTGAACCTGGGCGCCAACCCCTGCGGAACCCTGCGCGCCGGTCTGGGCCGTCTGTGCAAATGCAGCCGACGTCGCCATCGCCGTCAGAGCGGCACCCAGCAGAATCGTATGGATCTTGTTCATGGTCATTCTCCCCAAAGACGTTGTTGCTGCGGGCCGCCTTCGAGCGGCTTGTCGCATGCCTCACCGCGACATGCGGCAGGTGAAGCTAATGTAGCGGCGCCGCCGGGCAAAACGATTGAATTGCGGGGACTGTTACTTCCGTTGCAAATGCTGACGATTGACTCACACTGTTTGACAATCGGGGGCTTGCGGCGGGGTGAACGCCGTATTTGACAACGGGCATGCATGAACCGTGAGCTGGTACGGCAGACGGCTTCACGCCGACGATTCGTCCGATCGTCGTGTATCGGCGAAATTGGTAGTCTTTATTTGCATTCCTAAGGGATAAGGCTTGCTCGGCCGTCGATGCGGCCTCGTCATGATGCACGGTCCCCGCCGCCGACAAGCGACCGGAGCCGTGCGCATGCTGCCCGGTTACGGTCGGAACGTATCGCCGAGCACGACGCCTTCGCGACGCGGATCGGTGCCGCCCTGCAACGCCGGCGACTGGCCGACCGTCACGCGTATCACCGTGTTGACGCCGCTCGCCTGCGCGGACGTCGACACCTTGTGCCCGAGCGCGAGCAGCCCCGTGATCAGCGAATCGTTCGCGCCGTTGTTCGCCGCGTTGACGTTCGGATGCTCGCCGCCGATCGTGGTGGTCGGGCTGTTGCTCGCGCCGAAGTCGACGAGGCCCGCCGACTGCTGCGCGTCGAGCCCCCAGTCGAGCGCGCCGACCAGCGTCTTGACCACGTATTGCGGAATCGTGCCGCCGCCCGGCGAACCGGTCGCCATCACGAAGTCGCCGCGCGAACCGTCGGCGGCCTGCCCGAACACGATCGTCGGCGCCATCGAGCTGCGCGGCCGCTTGCCCGGCTGCAGCCGGTTGGCCACCGGATTGCCGGACGTGTCGAGCGGATTCGCGGAGAAGTCGGTCAACTGGTTGTTCAGCAGGAAGCCGTTGGTCATGTGGAAGGAGCCCATGCTCGACTCGACCGTCGTCGTCGCGCTCAGCACGTTGCCGTCGCCGTCCACGATCGTGAACTGGTTCGTGCCGTGCTCGATCAGCGTCGTGTCGACGCCGAGCGGCACCGCGCCGAGATTGCCGGGCTGCGCGGTGCCCATGCTCTTGGTCGTGTCGATCAGCGCCGCGCGCGATTTCAGGTACGGCTTGTTCAGCAACGTGTCCCACGTGCCGCCCGGCAGCGGCACGAAGTCGGTATCGGCCACGTACTTGTCGCGGTCGGCATACGCGAGCCGTTCGGCCTCGGTGACGAGGTGAACGCCCGCGACGGTCGGCTTGCCGCCTTCGAGATCGATCGCCGTCGGCTTCAGCGACTTCAGGTCGAAGTTCTCGAGAATGCCGAGCGCCGACGCGACCGCGATACCGCCCGACGACGGCGGCGGCATCCCGCACACCCAGTAGCTGCGATAGGTCGTGCACACCGGTTCGCGGCGCTTCGCCTGATACGCGGCCAGATCGGCGACGGTCGTCTTGCCCGGCGTGAGCGTCGAGCCGTCCGCGCCCTTGGTCGCCGCGATCTTCGCGACGATGTCCTGCGCGATCTGCCCGGTGTACAGCGCATTCGCGCCCGACTGCGCCATCAGCGACAGCGTGCGTGCGTAGGCGGGATTCTTCAGTACGGTGCCGAGCGTCTTCGGCGACCCATCGGCGTTCAGGAAATACGCGGCGGCTTCGGGGTCGCGCTTCAGGTTCGCGGCGTTCGCCGCGATCGCGTCGGCCAGCCGGCCGCTGATCGGGAAACCGTTGGTCGCCAGCGTGATCGCGTCGCCGAACAGGCTCTGCCACGGCAGGCGACCGTGATCCTGTTGCAGCGCCTCGATGAGCCGCGGCACGCCGATCGTGCCGATCGAGCGGCCGCTCGCGCGCGCGTTCGGCAGCGGCGCCGAATGATCGGTGGCGTCGTCGACGTAGCGCAGGTAGTTCTCGGTGGCGGCGGCTGGCGCGGTTTCGCGCCCGTCGTATGCCTGCACCGTCTTGCCGCGCGCATCGTAGTAGAGCAGCACGCCGCCCGACCCGAGACCCGTCGCCTCGGGGACGGTCAGGCCGAGCACGGCCTGCACGGCGACCGCCGCGTCGGCGGCCGTGCCGCCCTTCTTCAGCACCGCGCAACCGGCCGCGCTCGCGTACGCGTTCGACGTGGCCACCAGGTACGTTTTCGCATAGACGGGCTTCATCCCGGTGCGATAGCCCGACGACGCTTCCGGCAGCGACGGGTCGCCCGGCTGGTTCGAGCCCACCACGACCGTCGCGCCGCTGTTGTCGACCGCGAGGCAGCTCGCATCGGTGGACGGTGCGGTCGTGCGGGCCGCCTCGTTTTCGACGTCGCCGCCGCAGGCGGTCAACAGGGCAGCCGCGAGCAACGCGGACGCATACGGAAAAATCGCTGTTCTGTTCATTGTCTGCCGATGTTCTTGTCGATCGTTGCGATGGACATCCCGTTGCCTGCAACCCCCTCGGTGCACGGGCAACGCGTTCGATAGTCCCATGAACAAAATTTTTCCCGCAATAAGGAAATGACGGCATGCCGGCGGACGCCCGTTGCGCGACGTCACCGAACCGGCATGCGGGTTTGCCTGCTGCATTGCAGCGCATCCCGAGACGCCCATGCGGCTCGCATCGTCACGTCGTTGCCTTTTTCGCCCGGCGACGCGTGCCGCTCGCCGGGCCGCCGCGTGCGAAACCGTGCTCCATCGCGTCGATCGCCTCCGAAAAGAGCGCGAGAAACATCGCCATCGCGACCGTCGCGCTCATGTCCGCCCGCTGGTAGATGCAACTGAACGAGCGCGCGCCCGCATCGGCCAGCGGCGTCCACGCGAGCCGGCCGGCGGCCACGTCGTCCGCGACGTTTTCCGCGATCAGGAAACCAACGCCGGCGCCTTCGGCCGCGAGACGCCGCACCATCGACACCGACCCGGTTTCGACCATCGGCCGCACGCCGCGCGGCTGCCGCGCATCGATCTGGTCGAACATCGCGCGCAGCTCCGTGTCGGGCGTCATCAGGATCAGCGGATGCGCGAAGCAGTCGCGCATGCGCACCTTGCCGCCCGTCGACGCCAGTGGATGGCCGGGCGCCGTGACGACACCCAGCGGCTGCGCGAACGCGCGCACCTCGACGACGCCCGGCGCGGTGCGCCGGCGCAGCGCGTAACCGATGTCCACCTCGCCCGTCTCGACCCAGCGCACGATGCTCTCGCCGTTTCCCGAGCGCACGCTGTACGTGACGCCGGGGTAGCGCTGCATCGCGGCGAGGATCGCGTCGGGCACGAGCTTTTCGGCCGTCGATGCCGGTACCGCGAGATTCACGTGACCGCGCCGCAGCGCGCGCAGGTCCTCGACCTGCGTCAGCGCGTTGTCGAAATCGCGCTGGCCGCGCCGCACGGCCGCGATCACGATCTCACCGGCGAGCGTCAGCTGCATGCCGCGCGGCAGCCGGTCGAACAGCGGCACGCCGACCTGCTCCTCGAGATTGCGGATCTGCTGGTGCACCGCCGCGGCGGTGAGATGCAGCGCGTCGGCCGCCTTGCGAATCGAGCCGCGTCGCGCGACCTCGTCGAAACAGCGGAATGTCTGCGATATCGAACGCATGGAGGGGCCGTTAGATTTTTTCGAACAGGGCGTCAAGAATAATCCGATTTTACTGACCGGACGAATCGTCTAGATTCCGCTGCATCCCCGTATCCGATTCGAATGGAGACCGCAGTGACGACCGTCGACCAGATTACCCAGCGGCGCCGCGGCGTCGGCCTCATCGCCCACGATCCCGCGCTGTCCGCGGGCGGCTATACGCTCATCGCGCCGCAAACGGCCGACGGCAACGTCTATCTCGTCGGCATCGACGGCGAGGTCGTCCACCAGTGGAAGATGCCCGTGCGCCCCGGGCGCCACGCGGTCATCCTCGCGAACGGCAACCTCGGCTACAACGGCAATCATCCGCGTTCCGATTCGCGCTACGCGCCGTGGTCGATGTGGCATGGCGGCGACTTCTACGAGGTCACGCCGCAGGGCGAAACGGTGTGGCGCTACGAGGACCCCGCGCATCACCACGACGCGCAGTGGCTGCCGAACGGCAACCTGCTGTATGCCGCGTGCGAACCGGTCGACGCGGCGTTCGCGCGGCGCGTGCCGGGCGGCACCGCGCACGGCGACGACGAGGTGATGTATGCGGACGTGATCCGCGAAGTGAACCGCGCCGGCCAGATCGTCTGGGAATGGCATGCGCGCGAGCATCTGCGGCCGGAGGATTTCCCGATCGCGGCAGGCTTCGGCCGCTATCACTGGCCGCTCGTCAACGGTCTCGCGGTCGATGCGAACGGCCGCGTGCTGATGAGCCTGCGCACGACGTCGGGGATCATCGGCGTGAACCGCGCAACTGGCCGCGTCGACCTGCACATCGGGCCCGACGTCGTGTCGCACCAGCATGCGCCGGTGCCGCTCCCGAACGGCCACATCCTCGCGTTCGACAACGGCAATTTCCGTCACGGTGCGCACGTCGTGTTCTCGCGCGTCGTGGAAATCGATCCGGCGACGCAGCGCGTCGTATGGTCGTATGCGGACGACGTCGTGAACCTGTTCTACACGCCGTTCATGGGCAACGCGCAACGCTTGCCGAACGGCAACACGCACATCACCGAATCGTCGACAGGCCGGCTGTTCGAAGTGACGCCGGCCGGCGAGGTCGTCTGGGAATACGTGATCCCGTGGTTCGCCGAATACCCGGACGAAGCGGCGCGCAAGACCGGCCCCGGCCAGTTGAACAGCGTATTCCAGACGTTCCGCTACAGCGCCGCCCAGTTGCCCTGGCTACGGACCTGAGCGTCCGTTCATCGCCGGTTTCCGGCCATCGTCGCCGTTCGCTTCCGAGGGGCCTGCCGTGTCGCACGATCCGATTTCCCCGCCCGTCGATGCCCGGCTGCCCGCGTGGCAGCTCGCGCTGTTCGGGCTGCAGCACGTGCTGTCGATGGCCGCGTCGCCGATCACGGCCGTCTTCCTGATCGCGAAAGTGCTCGCGCTGCCGGCCGACCTGACGGTCCAGCTGATCGGCGCGACGTTCTTCGCATGCGGCATCGGCACGCTGCTGCAATCGCTCGGCGCCGGCCCGATCGGCGCGCGCATGCCGTTCGTGATGGTGCCCGGCGGCGCACCGACGATGTTGTTCGCGGGCATCGCCGCGCAATCGGGCCTGCCGACCGCGGCCGGGGCGGCGCTGCTCGCCAGCGCGTTCTACTGGGTGCTGCTGCCCGTCTTCACGCGCTGCCTGCGGCTCTTTCCGCGTATCGTCGTCGGCGCGATGCTGTTGCTCGTGTCGATCAACCTGATCCGGATCTACGCGACGATCGTCGTCGGTCAGTCCGGCTCGGCCGACTTCGCGCAGCCGCGCGCGCTCGGTCTCGCGCTCGCGACGATCGTCGCCACCGTCGTCGTCGCGGGCGCGTTCCGCGGCACGGCCGGGCGCCTCGCGGTGCTGGTCGGGCTGATGGCCGGCGCGACGCTCGGCTGGGCGCTCGGCGCGATGCCGGCGCTCGCCGACATGTGGCACGGGCCGCTCTTCACGCATCCGGTGTGGCTGCCGTTCGGGATGCCGCGTTTCGACGTGCTGGCGGCGCTACCGCTGCTGATTTTCACCGCGATCTCGATGGCCGAGGCCACCGCGCAGACGGTCGCCGTCGGCGAAACGTGCGGCAAGTCGATTTCGCTGCCGCGCGACGTGCCGAAGACGATACGCGGCGATGCGCTCGCGTCGCTGGCCGGCGCGCTTTTCGGCACGCCGCTGATCGTGACGAGCGCCGAGAACATCGGCGTCGTGCAGACGACCGGCGTACGATCGCGCTACGTGACGGCCGCCGCCGGCGCGATCCTGATCGTCATCGCGCTGTTCGCGCCGCTCGCGCGGCTCGCGTATGCGATTCCGGCCGCGGTGGTCGGCGGCACCGCGCTGGTCGTGTTCGCGATGATCGGCGTGATGGGCATCCGGCTGCTCGCGGGCGTCGACCTGCATGCGCGCGCAAACCAGTACACGCTCGCGGCCGCACTGGTGGTCGGCCTCGCGCCGATCCTGGTGCCGAACCTGTATCGCCATTTCGGCGCACCCGTGCAGATCGTGCTCGGCAACGGCATGGCGGGCGGCACGCTCGCGGCCATCGCGACGCAACTCGCGTTCACCGCGCTCGCGCGGCTGGGCGGTCAAGCGCATGCGGGCGCAACTGCGGCGCCTTCGACATCGGCATCATTTCGATGGAAACGCTGACGGCCGTGCTGTGCTGGATCGGCGGTGCCCGGCTGCTGCGCGCGCGGCGCGCCGGCGATGCGGGATTCCGTGCGGCGAAGGGCCATGCGGTCGCCGGCCTGACGCTCGGCTTCCTGACGTGGCAGGTCGCGTTCATGTCGGTCGGCGGCGAATGGTTCGGGATGTGGATGTCGAAGCAATGGAACGGCGTGCCGGACGCGTTCCGGTTCTTCATCACGCTGCTGCTCGTGCTCGTCTACCTGACGATGAACAACGACGGCGTCGACGACACGCATACCGCGCACTGACGAGCTAGCTTCGTTGCGCGCCGACCGACCGGACATCGGGACGATTGCCGGCGTCGCTGCGTCCGGCTATAAAGCGGAGATGGACACGGCTCGCTGGATTCACGACCCCGTCGGTGCGTTTCGCGCCTGGCAGGAAACCGCCGCGACCGGCGCCGGCCGCCGGCCGTTCGCGCCGCGCTCGGTCGTGCAGCACGTCGCGATGTTCGAGCGATTCCTGCGCCACCTGAGCGCGCAGCGCGTATCGCTCGCCACGTTCGGGCCCGACCACGTCGCGGCCTTCCTCGCGGAACTCGACCGCACCTGCACGCCCGGCACGTCGACGCGCGTGCGCTATGCGAAGCTGATCGACCGGCTCGGCCGGCATCTGGTCGACGCCGGCGTGCGGACGATCCATCCGGCCGGCCGATCGACGCGCGATCTCGCCTGGCCAGACGGCGAGCCCGAGCCGTGCTACCTGCCGCCCGATGCCGACGCGGCGCTGCAGCGCCATGTGCAGCCGCGAACGGACGATACGCCGGCCGACTGCCGGAATCGCGCGATCGTCGCGCTGCTGCTCGCGAGCGGTATCACGTCGGCCGAAATTCGCGCGGCGACCGCCGATGCCGCCGAGCTCGACGCGCGACCGCCGGTGTTGTCCGTGCCGCGCGATCGCGCGCGGCCGGCGCGCCGGATCGAGCTCGCCACGTTCGCGATAGCGCCGCTCGCCGCATGGCGTGCGCGCTCGACCCACGTGCCGCCGTCGGCGCTGCTGTTTCCCGCGCCGCGCGGAGGCGCAATGAACGACATGTTCCTGCTGCTCGTGGTACGTGACGCGCTGAACGCGATCGGCTTTCGCGCAGCGGACATGAGCCCGCGCGTACTGCGCAATACGTATGCGCGCCGCCAGTTGCTCGCCGGCCACGCGCATGCCGACGTCACGGCGATGCTCGGCCTGGCCAGCATGCGGACGATCACGCGCATTCGGCAGACACTGCCGCCCGACGCGGCCGCGGATCGCGCTGCCCACGAGCATTGATCGCGCGTCGCGCGCCGCCCTGCGCGCATCGTGCTCGTTCCGGTTCGTTACTCGCCCGGCTTCGACTGAACCAGCCGCAAGATCCGCGTGTCGTACGGCGATTGCATCACTTCCGCGATGTGGATCTCGGACGCGGCCGGATGCAGCGGATTCAACAGGAAGTTGTGCGCGTGCGGCACGACGACGCTCGGCACGCGCAGCAGCGCGCTCGGCTGCGTGTGCAGCCACTCGGTGCCGGCGCTGCGGGTCCAGTCGACGTTCGTGCGCCAGTCGTCCGGCGCATCGCCTTCCGCGATTTCGGCGACATCCACCGACTCGGGCACCTCGATACGCAGCAACTGATATCCGCTCGGCAATTGCGCGACGGTGGCGATTTCGAAATGCACGAGCGTCTCGAGCAACGCGAGCGCCGGATGCTCGGCGAGATACACGACGGGCTGCCCGGCGAAATGCCAGCGCCCGCCGGCCCGCAACCCGCCGATGCCTCTCAGATCGGCGTAATTGCTGATCCGCCACAGCGTCGTCAAGCGAAGTACCCCTCGTCGATCTGCGTAAGGGCTTCTTCGACGAGCCGCGCGCCATGCTCGGTGCTCGCCATGTCGAGCGACGTGCGGCCGCCGAAGCGCTGGAGCCCGTTGCGCAGCCACGCCATCGCCTTGTCCTGATCGCCGAAGGTGGCCGTGGCCTGCGCGACGATGCGGGCGAGGCGAATCGCCTTGTCCGACTCTTCCGGCGACAGGCGTTCGTGCGCCTGGCGGCGATGGCTCAGCGTGCGGCGCGGAATGATGAAGGCCAGCTCGTCCGATTTCAGCCCGCGCTCCGACAGCCGGTCGATCACCGACACGTCGACGCGCGCGCTCGCCAGCTCGGCAAGATCGGCGCCCGACCGGACGCGAACCGCCAGCAGCTGCTCGAGAATCGTGAATTCGGCCTGACGCGGATGGGCGACGCCCGAAGGATGAAAAGCGATGGTGCTCATGACCTCTCTCCGGCAATTTGCCCAATCATTATAGGCGTTTTGCCGAGAGCATGCGGGTCGTTGAGCGAGGGCTTGCCGATCAGGGCTGGGAGACGGTATTCGGGCGCACGCGAATCGGAGATTCGTCTCGGTGAGGGGGTGTAATAATTCAGTATATAAAGTCCTCATCCGCGATGATGTGAAGTTGTCACGTAACAAATTTCCAACGGTAATACGCGAATTGGTGGAATCGCCTCTTTTCCCTGTCCAATTCCTCATCGTCCCCGGCAACACGCAGGGTTCTACGGATTACCCTTCGACCGCTCCAGCAAGCCGAACCAGTCGACTCACCCTCGTCGCGCGTGACGAATCGCTCCCGTGCCCGCTCCAACCGCTTCCGTACATTCGAAATCGCGCCTCGCACCGGACGGCCTACTTACTGTTCGACACAACCGGCGTCAGCGCACTAGCCAACAGCGCGCTGAACTTCGCGGGCGCGGTGATGATGGACACGGCGATCGGCTCGAGCACGATGAAATCCCCGCCCGATATCGGCTTGCGCTGGAACGCAACCGGAGCATCAACGCCGACGCGCGCGGCAACTGGCTCAACCATCGTGCCGATGGTACGGCCGGCGCGGCGAGATTCGCGGGCTCGGAAGTCTTCGGCAAGACGATCACCGCGCTCAGCGGCTGCGCAAAGGCCCAAGCGTGACGTCGGCGCCGAACCTGCTGCACCTCGGGCAACCGATCGACGTAGGCTGATGCGCGGCCGCCCGCCCGCGCTCAGCCGGCCCACGCGGACGACCGGATCACGCTGCAGAAATTGCCCGCATGGAAACGCGGATCCTTGTCCGCGAGCACGTCGGCCTTCACGTTGCCGAACGTCGTGCCGGGCTTGTGCTTGATGCCGTCGTAGAACGCCTGGATGATGTCCTCCTTGAAATGCGGCGTGCGCGGATGCGCGCGCACGACCGCTTCCCGCTCGACGTCGCTGTATTCCGGGTAAGCGAGCCCCAGCACGTCCATCTCGACGCCCGCGGTGACCAACGCGACGACCGGATGCATGTGTTGCGGAATACCGGGCGTGGTGTGCAGTGCGATCGAGGTCCACACGACATCGATGTCCTGTTGCGAAATCCCGTTGCCCTTCAGAAAATCGCGCGCGGCGTTCGCGCCGTCCACTTCGAAGCGCTCGCATGCGCTGCTGTGCCGGTGCGTGAGCCCCATGTCATGGAACATGCAGCCGCAATAGAGCAGCTCCGGGTCGTACTCGAGCCCGCGGCGCCGGCCCGCCAGCGCCGCGAAATAGAACACGCGGCTCGAGTGGTGGAACAGCAGCTCGGACTCGGTATCGCGTACGAGCTCGGTGATCTCGCGCGTCAGACGCGTATCGGGAAGGGTGATGCCGGCAACGTTCACAGTCATGATCGACCTCCATGGAAGACAGCCTCGATTCTCCGGAGTCCGACAGGTGTCTCCAATGGACGTGTCACGACGAATCCTGCCATTTCGCGCGACGAACGGACACGGTGCCTGCGCGGCCAAGCCAGCGCCCCTATACTGCTGCGCATCAGGTTCGATACGACACGCAATCGATCATGCCGAAGGTCGTGGGTATTTTCGCCGTTCCGGGTGTGCAACTGCTCGACGTCTCCGCGCCGCTCGACGTGTTCGCGCAAGCGAACGTCGAATGCGGGAAGCCGTTCTATACGCCGCGGATCATCGCGAGCGGGCCCGGGCCGGTCCGCAGTTCGTCCGGCGCACGGCTGCTGCCCGACTGGATCGCGCCCGACATCCCCGAGCGCATCGACACGCTGCTGGTCGCCGGCGCGCCGCACGCCGGCCAGATCTTGCTGCGCACCGACGTCCTCGCATGGCTGCGCTCGGCGGCCGTGCAAAGCAGGCGCTACGGCTCGATCTGCACCGGCGCGTTCATCCTTGCGGCCACCGGCCTGCTGAAAGGGCGTCACCTGACCACGCACTGGGCCGCAGCCGATGCATTCGCGCAAGCGTATCCGTCCGTCGCCATCGACGCCGACGCGCTGTACGTGCGCGACGGCAAGCTGCGCACCGGCGCCGGCGTCACGGCCGGGCTCGATCTCGCGCTCGCGCTGGTCGAGGAGGATCTCGGCCGCGAGATCGCACGACGCGTCGCCGCGCAACTGGTGATGTTCTTCAAGCGCCCGGGCGGGCAGCTCCAGTTCAGCCGCAAGGGCGAGGCGCGCCCCGCCGGGCGTTCGGTGCTGCAGGAAGTCCAGCGCTGGATCGCGGCGCATCCGGAACTCGAGCATTCGGTGGCCGACATGGCGAAGCATGCGGGCATGAGCCCGCGCCACTTCGCACGGCTGTTTCGCGCGGAAGTCGGCATGACGCCGGCCGCATGGGTGGAGGCGACGCGCATCTCGGTTGCCCGCCAGCTACTCGAGGACGGCCGCGACACGCCGAAGCAGGTCGCCGCGAAATGCGGCTTCGCGAACGTCGATACGCTCAGGCGGGCGTTCACCCGGCATGTCGGCATCACCCCCGCCGAATACCGGAAACGGCAGGTGACGCTGGCTGCGTGATGTGGAACGAGCGACACCGGCGGCCTCACAAAAAATAATTCGGAATCCGACTCAACTGTCCCTCCCGCTGCTGCTGCGCCGATCGCCCCTGTCGCCCACGGAAAGCCACGCTCCTGCTCCGGCCCGCGGCAATCTTCGGATGAAATTGCGTGCCGCGCGAATCGTTTACTCCGTTGCAATAATGATTCGCCGCAACGCGTATTTCCGGCCGGTAACGCGATCGTTACGATGCAATCAACCGCTGAACGCAACGTGCGAAGCGCGAAATCAACAGAACCGGAGGTCACCATGAAATCGTTCATCACCGCTGTCGTCGCCGCAACTGCGCTCTGCGCGTCGTACGGCGCATTCGCCCAGTCGAACCCGTCCGGCCAGTTGACACGCGCGCAGGTGCGTGCGGAACTCGTCCAGCTCGAACAGGCCGGCTACAAGCCCGAAGTCTCCGACCAGTACTACCCGCGTGCGCTGCAGACGGCGCAGGCCCGCGTGACGAATGCCGAGGAAGCCGGCTACGGCGCGCAAGCGGCCGCCGGCACGCGTGCCGGCCGCGCGATCGCGGTCAAACAGGAAGGCCGCGACTCCGTCTATTTCGGCCAGTAAGCCTGATACGCGCCGGCGTATTCCCGGCACATTCCCGGCGCATTCCGATCCGCACGACGTACCCGCGACACCCCGCCTCCGTTCATCGGGGCGGGGTGTTTGCTTTCCGGTCGGCCGCTCCCTTCGCCGGTCGCGCGCCGCGCGGCACCGTTCACGCAAGCGTCCGGTGTTTGCGCATAGAATGGCCGCGTGGTCGGTGCCGGCCAGAACGAACGCGAGCGGTATCACGACGCCCGCGGGCCGGCCCGATGTCGCACTCGGCGTATTTTTCGAAAAGGAGCGGTTTCATGTCTCAAACATCCGGTTCCACGATCACGTTTCGCCGCCCCGACGGCCAGGAGCTGCAGGGCTATCTCGCCACGCCGGCACGAACCGAAGGCGCGCCCGCGGTCGTCGTCATCCAGGAATGGTGGGGGCTGAACGACCAGATCCGCGGCGTCGCGGATCGCCTCGCGCGCTGCGGCTACTTCGCGCTCGTGCCCGACCTGTATCGCGGCAAGTCGACGGTCGAGGAAGAGGAAGCACACCACCTGATGACGGGCCTCGATTTCGGCGACGCCGCGTCGCAGGACATTCCCGGCGCGGTCGCGTACCTCAAGACGCTGGCGCCGCGGGTCGCGGTGACGGGCTACTGCATGGGCGGCGCCCTCACGCTGCTGTCGCTGCAGTACGCCGAGGCGGACGCCGGCGTCACGTGGTACGGCCTGCCGCCGCTCGACTATATCGATCCGGCCAAGCTCAAGGTGCCGCTGATGGGACACTGGGCGACGCAGGATGCGTTCTTCAAGATCGACCAGGTCGACGCACTGGAAAAGAAGTTGACCGATGCGAAGGTCGGTTTCGAATTCCATCGCTATCTCGCGCACCATGCGTTCGCGAACGAAACGGCCGTCGGCCCCGGCCGCATCGCCGGCACGCAGTTCGATCCGGTGTGGTCGGAAACGGCGTGGGACCGCACGCTCACGTTCTTCGGCCGGACGCTCTGGACGAAGCAGGCCTGACGTAACGCCGCTCGCCGCGCGGGCGACGGTACAAAAGAAAACGCCACGGATTTATCGTCCGTGGCGTTTTCGTTTTCACATCCCTTCGGACGTGCTGACAGGCGGCTTACCCGTTCGCGGCCGACGCAGGCGCCGGTGCTGCCGCCTTGCCGTAGTCGACCGGTGCATCCGGCGCGCGCGGCGCTTCACCGGCGTGCTGGATCCAGCCGCCGCCGAGCGCGCGGTACAGGTCGACCAGGTTCGTCCAGCGTGCCAGGCGTGCGCTGATCAGCGACTGCTGCGCGGAGTACAGATCCGTCTGCGCGGTCAGCACCGACAGGTAGCTGTCGACGCCGTTCTTGTAACGCAGGTCCGACAGGTCGAAGCGACGTTGCTGCGCGTGCTCGTTGCGCTCGAGCGCCGCGATCTGCTGGTCGTACGTGCCGCGTGCGGCGAGGCCGTCCGATACTTCGCGGAATGCCGACTGGATCGCCTTCTCGTAGTTCGCGATTTCAATGCGCTTCTGCACGTTCGCGAGATCGAGGTTCGCGATGTTCTGCCCGCCCTCGAAGATCGGCAGCGCGATGTTCGGCGCGAACGACCACGCCGCCGTGCCGGCCTTGAACAGGCCGCCGAGCGTCGGGCTCGCGGTACCGAACGCCGCTGTCAGCGAGATACGCGGGAAGAACGCCGCGCGCGCCGCGCCGATGTTCGCGTTCGCGGCCAGCAGCGTCTGCTCGGCCTGCATCACGTCCGGACGACGCGTGAGCAGATCCGACGGCAGGCCAGCCGGCACGTCCGTCAGCAGGTTCTGCGCGTCGAGCGGCATGCCCGCCGGCAGATCGTCCGGCAGCGGCTCACCGATCAGCAGCACCAGCGCGTTCAACGCCTGCGCGCGGGCACGGGCCTGCGCCTGCTGGTTCGCGAGCGCCGTCTCGACGACCGTCTGCGCCTGACGCAGCTCGAGCTCCGAGCCCGTACCGTTGTCGAACTGCAGCTTGGTCAGGTCGTACGATGCCTGCGCGGTCTTCAGCGTGTCTTCCGTGACCTTCAGCAGGTCATCGGTCGACAGCAGCGTCAGGTATTGATCCGCCACCTGCGACACCAGCGAGATCTCCGACGCCTGCCGTGCGTATGCGGTCGACAGGTATTGCGCGAGCGCCTGATCCTTCAGGCTCTGCACGCGGCCGAACAGGTCGAGCTCCCAAGATGCGGACAGCCCGACGTTGTAGACGCGCGAAATATAGGCCTGGTTGGTCGGCGAGACACCTTGCGGATAGCGCTGGATGTTGCCCGTGCCCGTACCGTCGAGCGTCGGAAACAGCCCCGCACGCGTGATCTGGTACTGCGCGCGCGCCGCCTCGATATTCAGCACCGACACGCGCAGGTCGCGGTTGTTTTTCAGCGCGATCTCGATCAGCCGCTGCAGGCGCGGATCGACGAAGAACTCGCGCCAGCCGATGGCAGTCGCCGCCTGGCCGTTCGCACTGTGCGCGCCGGCCGCACCCGGCTGCGTCGCGTAGACGCCGCCGGCCGGGTACGCCTGCGCGACGGGTGCGTCGGGCCGCTTGTAGTGCGGCGCCATCGTGCATCCCGTGGCAAACAGCGCGGCAGCCAGTGCGACCGCGGTTGCAGTCAAAGCATGTTTTTGCATCGTTACTGCCCCTTCGAATCGTGTGCGTCGTCGTGACCGCGCTGCAGGTCGCCCTGCACGAGACGCCATGCGTCGTCGACGTTTTCCGTCTCGCCGCTGAAGATCGCGCGAACCCGCACGAAGAACATCGGGATCATGAAAATGGCGAGGAACGTCGCCGTGATCATCCCGCCGATCACGCCCGTACCGATCGCATGCTGGCTGGCCGAGCCCGCGCCGTTGCTGATCGCGAGCGGCAGCACGCCCAGCATGAACGCGAGCGACGTCATCAGGATCGGACGCAGCCGCAGGCGCGCCGCCTCGATCGCCGCACGCACCGGCCCCATGTTCCCGCCCGTCTGCAGCTCGCGCGCGAACTCGACGATCAGGATCGCGTTCTTTGCAGACAAGCCCACGGTCGTCAGCAGACCGACCTGGAAGAACACGTCGTTCTCGAGACCGCGCAGCATCGTCGCGAGCAGCGCGCCGACCACGCCGAGCGGCACGACCATGATCACCGAGAACGGAATCGACCAGCTTTCATACAGCGCCGCGAGACACAGGAACACGACGAGAATCGAGATCGCGTACAGGATCGGCGCCTGCGAGCCGGACTGGATTTCCTGGAACGACAGGCCCGTCCACGAATAGCCGATGCCTTCCGGCAGCTTGCTCGCGAGCGCTTCCATCGCGGCCATCGCCTGGCCGGTCGACTTGCCTTCCGCGGCCTGCCCCTGGATCTCGATCGACGACACACCGTTGTAACGCTCGAGCTTCGGCGACCCGTAGATCCAGTGGCCGGTCGAGAACGCGCTGAACGGCACCATCCCGCCCGCGCTGTTGCGCACGTACCAGATGTTCATGTCCTCCGGCGTCATCCGGAACGGCGCGTCCGACTGTACGTACACCTTCTTGATCCGGCCGTCGGTATCGAGGAAGTTGTTCACGTACTGCGACGCCCATGCGATCGAGAACGTCTGGTCGATCGCCGCGGCCGTCACGCCGAGCGCGTTCGCCTTCTCACGATCGATGTCGACCTTGTACTGCGGCGTGTCGTTCAGGCCGTTCGGGCGCACCAGCGCCAGCGCCGGATCCTTCGCGGCCAGCCCGAGCAACTGGCCGCGCGCGGCCATCAGCGCTTCGTGACCGAGGCCGGCGTTGTTCGTCAGCTCGAAGTCGAAACCGGCAGCCGTGCCGAGTTCGGGAATCGACGGCGGATTGAACGGAATCACCATCCCGTCCTTGTACGTCGAATAATGCGCGAAGGTCCGGCCGATCAGCGCCTGCACCTTCTGGTCCGAACGCTGGCGCTGCTCGTACGGTTTCAGCTTCACGAACACGAGGCCCGCATTCTGACCACGGCCCGCGAAGCTGAAGCCGTTGACCGTGAACACCGAGTCGACCACGTCCTTCTCGGCGGTGGTCAGGTACGTGTTGATGTTGTCGAGCGTCTTGCCGGTCGTTTCCTGCGTGGAGCCGGAGGGCGTCTGCACGATCATGAACATGTAGCCCTGGTCTTCATCGGGCAGGAACGACTTCGGCAGCCGCGCGAACATCACGCCGACCGCGAGGAACACGGCGAGATAGATCACGAGCCAGCGGCCCGAGCGCTTGATCACGTGGTTCACGCCGCTCGTGTAGCGATCGCGGCTGCGATCGAACGTCCGGTTGAACCAGCCGAAGAAACCCTTCTTCTCTTCGTGATGACCCTTCTCGATCGGCTTCAGGATCGTCGCGCACAGTGCCGGCGTCAGAATCAACGCGACCAGCACCGACAGCACCATCGCCGACACGATCGTCAGCGAGAACTGACGATAGATCGCACCGACCGAGCCGCCGGAGAACGCCACCGGCACGAACACCGCCGACAGCACGAGCGCCACGCCGACGAGCGCGCCGGTGATCTGGCTCATCGCCTTGCGGGTCGCCTCCTTCGGCGACAGCCCCTCCTCCGCCATCACGCGTTCGACGTTCTCCACCACCACGATCGCATCGTCGACCAGCAGGCCGATCGCGAGCACGAGGCCGAACATCGACAGCGTGTTGATCGAGAACCCGGCGAGGCCCATGATCGCGAACGTACCGAGCAGCACGACCGGCACCGCGATCGTCGGGATGATCGTCGCGCGCAGGTTCTGCAGGAACAGGTACATCACGAGGAACACGAGCACGATGCCCTCGATCAGCGTCTTGACCACTTCCTCGATCGACAGGCGCACGAACGGCGTCGTGTCGTACGGGTAGTGCACGACGAGACCGTGCGGGAAGTACTTCGACAGCTCGTCGATCTTGGCCCGCAGCGCGTTGGCGGTCGCCAGCGCGTTCGCACCGGTCGCGAGCTGGATACCGAGGCCGGCTGTCGGCTGTCCCATGTACTTCGTGTCGAACGTGTAGTTCTCCGAACCCAGCGCCGCGCGGCCGACGTCCTTCAGGCGAACCTGCGAGCCGTCCTGGTTGACCTTCAGCAGGATGTTGCCGAATTGCTCCGGCGTGCGCAGCAGCGTCGATTCGGTGATCGTCGCCTGCAGCACGGTGCCCGGCTTCGCCGGCGTGCCGCCGATCTGGCCGCCCGCGATCTGCACGTTCTGCTGCGTGATCGCGGCCGTCACGTCGGTCGGCGTGAGGCTGTAGTTGGTCAGCTTGATCGGGTCGAGCCAGATCCGCATCGAGAACTGCGAACCGAGCAGCAGCGTCTGGCCGACGCCGTTCACGCGGCTCAGCGGATCGAGCACGTGCGAGGCCACGTAGTTCGTCAGGTCCTCCTTCGACATCCGGCCGTCCTCGGAGTTGAACGCGAACCACATCAGCCAGTTGCTGCTCGACTTCGTGACCTGCATGCCGAGCTGCTGCACGACCTGCGGCAGGTTCGGCGTCGCGAGCGACAGCTTGTTCTGCACCTGGACCTGCGCGACATCCGGATTCGTACCCGGCGAGAAGGTCAGCGTGATCGTCGCGTTGCCCGAATCGTCGCTCGTCGACGACATGTACAGGAAGTTGTCGAGCCCGCTCATCTGCTGCTCGATCACCTGCGTCACCGTGTCTTCCACCGTCTTCGCGGAAGCGCCCGGATAGTTCGCCTGGATCTGGATCGTCGGCGGTGCGATCGTCGGATACTGCGCGATCGGCATCTTGAAGATCGATGCAACGCCGGCCAGCATCAGCACGATCGCGATCACCCACGCGAAGATCGGGCGATCGATAAAGAACTTGGCCATGAAAAGGACTCCCTGTTATTGCGCGCTCGACGCGGCGGCCGAACTCGCTGCGGCACTCGTCGCGATACTCACCGGCGCGGCGCCTGCCGATGTGGCGGATGCGGCGTCCGGCGCCGGGGCGAGCTGCGCGGCGACGGTCTTCACGGTCGCGCCCGGGCGCACCTTGTCGACGCCTTGTACGATCACGTGATCGCCCGCCTGCAGACCGCCTTCGACGATCCAGTTCTGGCCTTGCATGCCGGTGGTCTTCAGCGGACGCGGCTCGACCTTGTTGGCCGCGGTCACGACGAGCGCGATCGCCTGGCCCTTCTGGTCATGCGTGACGCCGATCTGCGGCACCAGGAACGCGTTCTCGTTCACGCCTTCCTCGATCCGTGCGCGCACGAACATGCCAGGCAGCAGCACGCGGCCCGGGTTCGGGAACACCGCGCGGATCGTCACCGAGCCGGTGGTCTGGTCGACCGTCACGTCCGAGAACTGCAGCTTGCCCGGCTCCGAGTAGGTCTTGCCGTCCTCGAGGATCAGCGACACCTTGGCCGCGCCCGGGCCGCTCGTCTTCAGACGGCCGCTCTGCACGTCCTGACGCAGCTTCAGCCCTTCGAGGCTCGACTGCGTGAGGTCGACGTACACCGGATCGAGCTGCTGCACGGTCGACATCAGCGTCGCCTGGCTCGCCTGCACGTATGCGCCCGGCGTCACTTGCGAAATGCCGACGCGGCCGCTGATCGGCGACACGACGTCCGTATAGCCGAGGTTGATCTGCGCGGTATCGACCGCCGCCTTGCCGGCCGCGACGTCCGCCGCGGCCTGGCCTTGCGTGGCGACCGCGTTGTCGTAGTCCTGCTTGCTGACCGCGTTCGCGGCCACCAGCACCTTGTAGCGCGCGACCAGCGCGTTCTGCGTGACGAGGTTCGCCTGCGCCTTCGCGAGCGTCGCCTTCGCGCTGTTCAGGGCCGCGATGTACGGCGCCGGATCGATCTTGTAGAGGCGCTGACCGGCCTTGACGTCGGTGCCTTCGGTGAATTCACGGCGCAGCACGATGCCGTCGACCCGCGCACGCACTTGCGCGACGAGGAATGCACTGGTGCGGCCCGGCAGGTCGGTGAAGACCGGTACGGCTTGCGGCTGGACGGTGACGACGCCGACTTCCGGCGTTTGCGGCGGCGGTGCCGATTCTTTTTTCCCGCACGCGGCCAGGAAAACGGCGGCCGTCGCGACAGTGATTAAGCGGTATGGAACCCGTTCGACGCGCATGGAGCGACCTCTGTGTATAACCAATGGAATAAGTGCCGCGCCCGACCCGAGCGCAACACGGATGCGCCTCGCGGCGCTGATCGAACACCTGAATTACTGGACTGCCAGATACAGCACGTCGGCACGAGACCTCCGTGCCGACGGGGATGCCGCGAACTGCGGACTGGTACTAGGGCGGGAATCAGCAGAGTGGGATATTAACTGATTGCCACTTGGGTCATTCGATCGTAGGGTGGTATTGTATATACATTCACGAATGTATGTAAAAAGCCCGTTTGTATTCCGCCCGCGGCCCAGTCTTACAGATTGTTACCCGCAGCAAGCATAGCCTGTCTGCATGACGGTGACGAGGGGTTGCGGACCCCATATTCACTCAAGATCGATCCAATCAGGCCTGCACATGGTCAGACGTACCAAGGAGGAGGCGCTCGAGACGCGCAACCGCATTCTCGACGCCGCCGAACACGTGTTCTTCGAGAAAGGCGTGTCGCACACGTCGCTCGCGGACATCGCCCAGCACGCCGGCGTGACGCGCGGCGCGATCTACTGGCATTTCGCGAACAAGAGCGAACTGTTCGATGCGATGTTCGACCGCGTGTTCCTGCCGATCGACGAACTGAAACGGATGCCGCTCGACGCGCCGGGCGGCAATCCGCTCGAGAAGGTGCGCCAGATCCTGATCTGGTGCCTGCTCGGCGTGCAGCGCGACCCGCAGCTGCGCCGCGTGTTCAGCATCCTGTTCATGAAGTGCGAATACGTCGCGGACATGGAGCCGCTGCTGCAGCGCAACCGCGCGGGGATGAGCGAGGCGCTGCACATGATCGACGCCGATCTCGCGGTGGCCGTGGGGCTCAAGCTGCTGCCCGAGCGGCTCGACACGTGGCGCGCGACGCTGATGCTGCACACGCTCGTCAGCGGGTTCGTGCGCGACATGCTGATGCTGCCCGACGAGATCGACGCCGAGCAGCATGCGGAAAAACTCGTCGACGGCTGCTTCGACATGCTGCGCTACAGCCCGGCGATGCTGAAGGATCGCGACTGACCACGCGGCGCATGGCGCGCCCCGCCGCCGTCACCGTGCCGCGTCAGGCAGCCTTCGCGCGCTGCGCGCGGGCCCGCCGGTTCGACGCGGCCACCGAATCGCGCGCCGGCATCGGCGCGCCGGCCAGCCCCGCGATCCACGTGTCGGTCGACATCACCGCCGCGAAATTCGACTGGAACACCACGCCATACGCGCGGTGAATCTCTTCGGCGCTTACCGCTCCCGCTTCGTTCTCGTAAGGCAGCGCGCCCGTCGCGTCGTTCAGGTATTCGACCTTCAGCCCCGCATGCGCCGCGTGATAGACCGTCGACGCATTGCAGTTGTGCGTCATGTAGCCGGCCACCGCGAGCGTGTCGATTCCGTGCGCGTCGAGCCACGCGGCGAGATCGGTGCCGGCGAACGAGCTCGCCTGCGCCTTCTCGATCAGGTGCGCGTACGGCCGGCTGGCCACCACCGCGTGCAGCGCGACGCCATCGCTACCGGGCGCGAAGATCGGCGCGCCGGCCGGCGCGACGTGCTGAACCACGATCACCGGCACGCCGGTCGCGTGCGCGGCGTCGATCGCGCGGCCGATGTTCGCGAGCGACACGTCGAGCGGCGGATATTCGATCGGCAGGTTGCCCGTCACGTATTCGTTCTGCACGTCGATCACGATCAGTGCACGGCGGGCAACAGGACGGGAAGTGGAATGCGGGACGGCGGTCGACATGGCGGGCTCCTGGTCGGGAGGCGCTGCCCCGCCCCGGAGCGGGGCGGCCAGCAGTGCGATGCGATGCATTGTCGAGCCGGGCGGCCTGTGCCGATAGTGGCCCGATAGCCATTCTTCGATAGAATCGGGCCATCGCCTTGCCGGAGCCCGTCATGCTCGCCACCGCCGCGCCCACCCCATTCGCCCCGTCCGTTCCGACCGTCGTCGCCGTGATCGCGTACGACGGCATCAGCCCGTTCCACCTGTCGGTGCCGTCGGTCGTGTTCGGCAAGGAACGCGACGCGGCCGCGTCGCCCGCGTTCGAGTTCCGCGTCTGCTCGGCCGAGCGCGGCCCGCTCGCGACGACGGGTGGCTTCACGATTACCGCACCGTACGGGCTCGATGCGCTCGACGATGCGGACATCGTCATCGTGCCTTCCTGGCGCGACCCGGACGAAGTGCCGCCCGACGCGCTGCTCGATGCGGTCCGCGCGGTCGCCGCGCGCGGCGCGGAGCTCGTCGGCCTGTGCCTCGGCGCCTACGTGCTCGCCGCGGCCGGCCTGCTCGACGGCCGCCCGGCCACCACGCACTGGGCGTGGGCCGACGATTTCGCCCGGCGCTTTCCGCGCGTGAAACTCGACCCCGACGTGCTGTACGTGAACGACGGCAACCTGATGACGTCGGCCGGCACGGCGGCAGGCCTCGACTGCTGCCTGCACGTCGTGCGGCGGCGCTTCGGCTCGGACGCCGCGAACCGGATCGCGCGCCGCCTCGTGATCCCGCCGCACCGTCAGGGCGGACAGGCCCAGTACGTGCCGCAGCCGGTCGCCGCGCATCCGCGCGACGCGCGGCTCGCGGGGTTGCTCGACTGGGTGCGCGCCCATCTCGACGCCGCGCACAGCGTCGATTCGCTCGCCGAACGCGTGCTCATGAGCCGGCGCACGTTCACGCGCCACTTCCGCCAGGCGACGGGCACGACCGTCACCGCATGGCTGCAGGCCGAGCGGCTCGCGCGCGCGCAGCATCTGCTCGAAACCACCGGACAATCGATCGACGCGATCGCGCAGGCGGCCGGCTACGGCTCGAGCGTGTCGCTGCGCCAGCATTTCGCGGGCGCGCTCGGCACGTCGCCGTCTGCGTATCGAAGGGAATTTCGCGGCGCCGGAGTCGGGGCCGACGCGGCGCAGTGACGCCCGCCGTGCGGGCCGCGAACAGGCCGGGAAGCGGAACCGGGCGGCCGAACGCCGATCAGCCGCCGTTGATCCAGCGCGCCGCGTACAGCAGCAGCGCGACGAACACGATCATCGCCGCCCAGGCCCACACGGGCACCGTGCCGGAATCGCGATGCGGGAGCGCGCTCGCGGCACGTCCGCTCAGCGCGCCGCCGAGATGATGCGGCAGCGAACGCTTCGTCGCGGCCACCAGCGATGCCGGCCGCAGAAATACATGCTGGCGGCGCGGCGCGGCGGCGCTCGCGCGATTCGGCGCGAGACCGTGTTTCGCCTGCACGACCGCGCAGAACTCGCGGAAGAACGTGTCGGTCCATTCGCGCAGCGCATTGTCGATCTGCCGCCCCGGCAGTTCGGCGAGCGGCCCGCTCGCCGTCGCCCAGACCACGTACTCGATTCGCGTGGCGCTCGCGTCGCCATCCGGCATCAGCACGAGTTCGACCTGGCCGCGCAGCGCGCCGAGGCCGTCGGCCCGCGCCTTGAAGTTGAGCACGCGGCGCGGCTGACCTTCGGCGTCGCCCTGCTCGGCGGCCGCATGCGCGCGCACGTCGTAGCGGGCGCGCAGCGGGCCGAGCGGCACCGTGATGGTCAGCGCGAACTCGCCGTGCGCGAGTTTCACGAACGATTCGCAATGGTCGAAACTCGCCCGCAGCAGCGCGAGATCCTCCAGCGCATCCCGCACGACAGGCGGCGCGAGCGGTACGCGTAACGTGTCGTTCAGTTCCATGACGCCTCCCCGATGAACACGCGCCGCATCAGGACGTCTCGACGAGACTGTCGACCCGCGCGACATCGAACGCGACGTAGTGCGCAAGCACGGCCGCCGCCTCCTTCGGTTCTTCGTAACTCCATGCGGCGTTCTCGATCACGCCGTCTTCCGTCTGCAAGTCGAAATGCACGGCTTGCCCCCTGAACGGGCAAGCCGTCGTGACGCCCGATTTCACGAGCCGGCGCATGTTGACGTCGCCGCGCGGCAGGTAATGGATGTCCGGCAGCCCCGCCTCGCGCACGGTCAGCGCACCATGCGAATCGGCATAGGTGATGCCGCGATGGATCACGCGCACGCGATGACGGTTCGGCACGATTTCGAGTCGAGGGTCGGCTGCATCGGACATCGTTTCTCCTTCGGGCGGCCGCCTGGCCGGGGCAGGAAACGAAAAAGCCACGGCACGCATGCCGTGGCTTTCATTATGGGCGAAACTTCGTCCGATTGCGCGACCGGGGGCCCGGCCGCACGCGGCGGGCTACTGCGCACTCCACTGGAACGCGGCTTTCGCGCCGCCCTTCGCGCCGACCGTGACGGCGCGCGATTCGTCGCTGCCCTGGTACGACGCATGCACCGTATAGCGCCCCGGCGGCACCTTCACGAGCATGTACGGCCCGCGCGCATCGGTTTTCAGCACTTCGGCGCCCTTGCCGTCGACGATCCGGACATGCACGTCGGCCAGGAACTCGCCGCCCTTGCCGGTGAAGCGCAGCGCCAGCGGCCACTGCGACTCGCTGCGCTGGAACGCCGTCGATTCGTCCTGCCCGACGCCGCCGGACACGAAGGTGACGTCGCCTTGCTGGCGCGCGGCCGGCAAGCCGTCCGACTGCGCGTACGCGCCGGTCGCACCGGCTGCGAGGCCGCCGGTCAACGCCGCGGCGACGGCAAATCGGGACACGTTGCGTAGATATTGCATGGCTCTCTCCTTGGGGTCGGAACACATACGGGGCGCGGCGTCGCGCGATCGAACGGCGGCGGCGCCCGCCGCGGCCGGCCACGCCGGCCGTCGGCCGTGGCCGGTCAGCTCAGGTCGACCGGCACGAAGATCTGTGCATTATCGCGCTGGATCAGCAGAGCAAGACTGTTGCCCGCGCCCTTCACCGCGTCGCGCAATTGCTCCGGGCTCGTGACCGGGCGGCCGTTGACCGCGAGAATCACGTCGCCCGGCTGGATGCCCGCGTTGGCGGCCGGCCCGCCGGCCTGCTGCACGATCAGGCCGTGCGACAGGTTGTCCGCGGTGCGCTCCTGAGGCGACAGCGGCCGCACCGCGACACCCAGACGGCCCTGCTCCACCGGCCCGCCGTCGTTCGACGCGAGCTTCGCATCGGCCATCGCGCCGAGCGTCACGCTGATCGACTTCTTCGACTTGTCGCGCCAGATCTGCAGGTCGGCCTTCGAACCCGGTTTCAGGTTCGCGATCTGCGCGGGCAGCGACGTCGAGTCGGCGACCGGCGAACCGTTGACCGACAGAATCACGTCGCCCGGCTGCAGGCCGGCCTTCGCGGCCGGGCCGTTGGGGTCGACCGAGCTGACGAGCGCCCCGTCCGGCTTCTGCAGCCCGAACGAGCTCGCAAGCGTCTGGTTCAGCCCCTGCACGGCCACGCCGAGACGGCCGCGGCTCACGTGGCCCGTCTTCACGAGCTCGTCCTTCACCTTGATCGCCTCGTTGATCGGGATCGCGAACGACAGGCCCTGGAAGCCGCCCGTCTGCGAGTAGATCATCGAGTTGATGCCGATCACCTCGCCCTGCAGGTTGAACAGCGGGCCGCCCGAGTTGCCGGGGTTCACCGGCACGTCGGTCTGGATGAACGGCGTGTAGTTCTCGTCCGGCAGCGCGCGCGACTTCGCGCTGATGATGCCCGACGTGACCGTGTTGTCGAAGCCGTACGGCGAGCCGATCGCGACGACCCACTGGCCGACCTTGCTCTGCGCCGGGTCGCCGATCTTCACGGTCGGCAGGCCGCTCGCGTCGATCTTCAGCACGGCGACGTCGGACTGCTTGTCGGAACCGACGACCTTCGCCTTGTATTCGCGCTTGTCGGTCAGCTTGACCGTGACGACGTTCGCGCCGTCGATCACGTGCGCATTGGTGAGGATGTACCCGTCGGCGCTGACGATGAAGCCCGACCCGAGGCTCGCGCTCGGCTGGTCGTCCGGCTGCGCGTCGCCGCCCATGCCCGGCACCTGGCCGTAGAAGTGCTTGAAGAACTGGTAGAACGGATCGCTCGGATCGATCGGCAGTTGCGGCTGCGGCGCGCGCCGCGACACCTGCTTCACGACGTGCTTCGCGCTGATGTTCACGACCGCCGGGCCGTACGTCTCGACGAGCCCGGAGAAATCGGGAATGCCGGTCTTGGCCGCGGCTTCGGCCGGCATCATCGCGGCCTGCGCGGGCGTGATGATCTGCGGATCGGCGCGGCGGGTACCGGCGAAATAGCCTGCCGACAGGGCGGCCGCCACGGCGACCGCGACGGTGCCGCGCGCAAGGAATCGGGTGTTCATCGTAGGACCTCCTCGTTGTTAGGACGCAGCGTAACGACCCTGACTTAAAGGAGGCTTAATCAGCCTTAAGCGGGGCTTAAGCGGCTGCCGGCATCCGGCCGGCACACCGCCCTTCAGGCAGATTCGGAAGGCTGCGGGGCCGGGGCCGGCATCTCGGCATCGCGGAACACGACGCTGACGAGCAGGCCGCCCGCGGCTGCATCGCCGAGCGACACCGTCGCGCCCTGCTGCGCCGCCACGCGCTTGACGATCGCGAGTCCGAGCCCGCTGCCCGACACGTCGGTGCGTGCCCGCGCCGAGCTGTCGCGATAGAAGCGGTCGAACACGCGCTCGCGCTCGTCGGCCGGAATGCCCGGCCCGCTGTCGGCGATCTGCACGCACGCGCGGCCGGCCGCGTCGCGCGTCAGCGACACGTCGATGCGGCCGCCGTCCGGCGTGTACTTCACCGCGTTGTCGAGCAGGTTGCCGAACATCACGCGCAGCGCGCCGACGTCCGCGACGACGCTCGCCGCGCGCGTTTCCTCGAAGCCGAGATCGATGTCGTGCCGCTGCGCGAGCGGCGCATGCGCGGCCACGCATTCGGCGAGCAGCGCCTGCAGGTCGACCGGTTCGCGCATCGTCGCGCCGTCCGGCTCGGCGCGCGCGAGCGCGAGCAGTTGCTCGGTGAGACGCGTCGCGCGCGACACGCCGTCCTGGAGATCCGCGATCGCCTCGCGGCGCGATGCGTCGTCCTTCGCGCGGGCGACGAGCTGCGCCTGGATCTGCACGGCCGCGAGCGGCGTGCGCAACTCGTGCGCTGCATCGGCGACGAACGCCTTCTGCGTGTCGAGCGCCGCCGCCAGCCGCGCGAGCAGCCCGTTCAGCGCCCGCACGAGCGGCTGCACCTCGAGCGGCAGGCGCGCGTCGGGCAGCGAATCGAGCGCTTCCGGCCGGCGCGCCTCGACCGCGCGCGTCACGCGGCCGAGCGGCGCGAGCCCGCGCCCGACGATTCCCCACACGGCCGCGCCGAGGAACGGCAGCAGCACGATCAGCGGCCACAGCGTGCGCAGCGCGACGTTCGCCGCCAGCCGGTTGCGCACCGACAGCGGCTGCGCGAGCTGCACGACGTTGTCGCCGACGATCGCGCCGTACACGCGCCATTCGCCGCGATCGGTGCGCTCGGTCGAGAAGCCGAGCTCCGCACGCGGCGCGATCGGCGCGCGCGGATGCGAGAAGTACATCAGCACGCCGTTGCGGTTCCAGATCTGGATCACGATGCCTTCGTCGCCGTTGGTGCGCGAGCCGAACACCTGCGAGAACGGTTCGGACGGCAGCGCCGCGGCGATTTCCTGCAACTGGTAGTCGAACAGCTCGTTCGCTTCCGCGAGCGCCTGCCGGTAGATGAGCCAGCCCGCCATGCCCACGCCCGCGACGACGATCGCGAGCAGCCAGATCAGCAATTGATGACGAATCGACCGCACGCGTCAGCTTTCCTTGACGACCATGTAGCCGAGCCCGCGCACGTTGCGGATCAGGTCCGAGCCGAGCTTCTTGCGCAGCGCGTGGATGTAGACCTCGACCGTGTTGCTGCCGATCTCCTCGCCCCAGCCGTACATCTTCTCCTCGAGCTGGCTCTTCGACAGCACCGCGCCCGGCCGCGCGAGCAGCGCCTCGAGCAGCGCGAACTCGCGTGCGGACAGCGCGACGGGCGCGCCGTCGAGCGTCACCTGGTGCGACGCGGGATCGAGCGTCAGCGCGCCGTGGCGGATCAGCGACTCGCTGCGCCCGGCCTGGCGGCGGATCAGCGCGCGCATCCGCGCGCCCAGCTCGTCGAGATCGAACGGCTTGACGAGGTAGTCGTCGGCGCCCGCGTCGAGCCCCTTCACGCGATCGGCGACGGCATCGCGGGCGGTGACGATCAGCACCGGCAGAGCGAGCCCGCGCCCGCGCAGCGTGCGCAGCACGTCGATGCCGTCGCGCTTCGGCAGACCGAGATCGAGCAGCAGCAGATCGTACGTCTCGCCGCCGAGCGCGGTGAGCGCGGCGTCGCCGTCCTGCACCCAGTCGACCGCAAAGCCGTCCGAGCGCAGCGCCTTGCGCACGCCCTCGGCAATCATTCGATCATCTTCGACAAGCAGAATCCGCATCGGGCCACGCATCCATGGGGCGAGTCAAACACGGCGACCATTGTAGCGCCGCGAATCGCGTGCGCGGCGTGCAATGCAACAGTAAGGCGGATTGCAAGGGGCCTGCCCCGACTTGTCTCTACAATGTGCGCTTCGGCGCCCCCGCGCGTCCTGCCCGAGCCCCTGCTTTTCCCGTATTCGCCCATGCCGATTTCCGATCTTTCCGCCCGGTTCGCCCCCCGCACCCGCGCCTGCCTGCGGGCGGCCGCCGTCGTCGCCACCTGCACGGCCCTCGCGTTCGCGCCGTCCGCGCAGGCCCGCAAGAAATCCCACAAGGAAGCGCGCAAGACCGCCGTCGTGTCGCCGGCCGCGCGCGCGGCCGGGCTGCCGGCCTCCGTGCTCGTCGCGCTGCAGCGCGCGAAGGTGCCGGCATCGGCGATGAGCGTCGTGGTCGAGCGCGTCGGCGATCCGCAACCGCTGATCGCATGGAATGCGAGCCGGCCGATGCTGCCGGCCTCGACGATGAAACTCGTGACGACCTTCTCGGGCCTGTCGATCCTCGGCCCCGACTACCGCTGGCGCACCACCGCGTACACGGACGGCACGATCGACCCCGACGGCACGCTGCAGGGCAACCTGTACATCAAGGGCACCGGCGATCCGAAGCTCGTGCCCGAGGAGCTGATCGACCTCGTCGACAAGCTGCGCAAGGCCGGCGTCAAGCGCGTGGCCGGCGGCCTCGTGCTCGACAAGAGCTATTTCGCGGCGTCGACGCGCGACCTGCCGTCGTTCGACGACGATGCCAGCGCGCCGTACAACGTCGGCCCCGATCCGCTGCTGTACGCGTTCAAGGCCGTGTCGTTCACGGTCACGCCGGGCGAAGACGGCAAGGTCGCCGTCGACGTGCTGCCGCCGCTCGCGGATCTGTCGATCGACAACCAGCTCGTCGAAGGCTCGGGCTCGTGCAGCGCGGCCGCGGCGGCCGCGCGCCCGACGCTGACGGCCGGCGGCGGGATCATGACCGCGTCGTTCGCCGGCGACTACCCGCTGCGCTGCGGCGCGCACACGACCAACCTCGCGATCCTCGATCACACGACCTTCTTCGCGCGCGGCTTCCTCGCGCTGTGGCAGCAGGACGGCGGCACGATCGCGGGGCCCGTGAGCGAAGGCAAGGTGCCGACCACCGCGCGGCCGCTCGCCGTGCATCACAGCCCGGTGCTCGGCAGCATCGTCTACGACATCAACAAGTTCAGCAACAACGTGATGGCGCGCAACCTGTTCCTGACGATCGGCGCGGTCAGCGGCAAGCCGCCCGCGACGCCCGAGCAGTCGAGCCGCGCGATCCAGGCGTTCCTGCAGAAGAACGGCATCGCGATGCCCGATCTCGTGATCGAGAACGGCTCGGGGCTGTCGCGCGAAGAGCACGTGAGCGCGCTGTCGCTCGCCGCGCTGCTGCAGGCCGCGAATGCGAGCCCGGTCGCGCAGGCGTTCGTCGATTCGCTGCCGATCGCCGGCATCGACGGCACGATGAAGAACCGCCTCACCAACGCGGGCGTGCTCGGCAACGCGCACATCAAGACCGGCACGCTGCGCGACGTGCGCGCGATCGCCGGCTACGTCGCCGGCGCCGACGGCCAGAGCTACATCGTCGTCAGCTTCATCAATAACGATCACGCGGAAGGCGCGCGCGCCGCGCACGACACGCTGCTCGAGTGGGTCTACGCGGGCGCGCACTGACGGTCCGCGCACCGTGCATCGGGCCGCTCTGACAGGGCGGCCCGTGCGACTTCCCGCACCGCGCCGCCCGCGAAATCCCGCGCCGCGCGGTTTGAAACGCCCCCGTCACTTTCGCGCGCCGCGCCGCGCGCGCACCCTTCCCTCAAAACAGGGCCGCACCGCCCGGCCCCGTGCAGTACGGATTCCGTAGAAACCCTGTCCTCAGAGGGAACCCTCTACGCTGCCCCCTCGCCTAGCGCGTAGCGATTGCGTAGGCTGTTGGCCTGACGATATCTACAACGGGCCACACGCCCGGCCTGATGGCTTGCAGGGGAACGAAGGAGACACACGCCCATGCGATTCGACGTCGAATTGCTTCTGCTCGCGCTGGCGCCCGTCTTCCTGCTCTGCATCGCGTGGGAGGCCTGGCACCTCGCCCGCACCCGTGCGCAGGACCGCATCTATGCGTGGCGCGACACGCTGTGCAACGCGGCGCTCGCGCTGATGCACCAGGGCGCCGACAAGCTCGCGTGGCTGTTCGTGATTCCCGTCTATGCGTACTGCTACCGGCACTATCGCGTCTACACGTGGCACGACGGCTGGCTGTCGTTCGCGGTGCTGTTCGTCGCGCAGGACTTCCTCTACTACGTATTCCATCGCGCGAGCCATCGCGTGCGCTGGCTGTGGGCCGCGCACGTCGTGCACCACTCGTCCGAGCGGATGAATTTCTCGACCGCCTTCCGCCAGAGCCTGATGTACCCGGTCGCGGGCATGTGGCTGTTCTGGCTGCCGCTCGCGTTCGCCGGCTTTCCGCCGCAACAGGTCGTCGGCATCGTGCTGATCAACCTCGCGTTCCAGTTCTTCGTGCACACGCAGGCGATCGGCAAGCTCGGCTGGCTCGAATACGTGCTCAACACGCCGTCGATCCACCGTGCGCACCATGCGCGCAACGCGCGCTACATCGACCGCAATTACGCAGGCGTCCTGGTGATCTGGGATCGCCTGTTCGGCAGCTATGTCGAGGAGGCGCCCGACGATCCGCCGCAGTACGGCATCGTCGAGCGGCTCGGCTCGAACAACCCGTTCGTCGCGACGTTCCACGAGTGGGTGTCGATGGCGTCCGACGCGTTGCGCGTCGACGGATGGCGCAACAAGCTGCGCGCGATTTTCGGCCCGCCCGAATGGGCGAGCGCTTATCATGCGCAGATTGCCGAGGCCGCGAACCAGGATCCGCGCACCGAGCCGCTGGCGGCTGCGCGCGATCGATAAACCGTTTCAGCCAACGGCCGCCGCGCAGCCCGGAACCGAGCAGGCACGCGGCAGATGAGAAACACATCAGGCCATATCTACGAGGAGATCGAACGATGCAGACACAACAACACGCACCTTTCCGCAGCCGGCTGCGTATGCTGCGCACCGCGCAGGTCGCGATCGCCGGCGCCGCGCTCGCGCTGCTCGCCGCATGCGGCGGCGGTGACGACAACAACGGCAGCAGCGCGTCGAACACGCCGCCGTCGGGCGTGAAGATGCAGGTCGTGTCGTTCGGCGACAGCCTGTCCGACGTCGGCACCTACTCGCAGATCAAGCTCGGCTTCGGCGGCGGCCGCTTCACGACCAACCCGGGCCAGGTCTGGACGCAGGACGTCGCGCAGTACTACGGCGACACGCTGCAGCCCGCGAACCAGGGCGGCTTCGGCATTCCGCTGCAGGCCACCGGCGGCCTCGGCTACGCGCAGGGCGGCTCGCGCGTGACGCTGCAGCCGGGCATCGGCCATGCGGACGCCAGCGTGCCGAACCCCGACTACGCACAGGCGACCACCACGCCGATCGCGGACCAGGTCAAGCAGTACCTGACGCAGCACGGCAGCTTCAACGCCGGCCAGATCGTGCTGATCAACGGCGGCGCGAACGACATCTTCTACCAGGCCCAGGTCGCGCAGGCGCAAGGCAACACGCCGGCCGCGCAACTCGCGGCCGCACAGGCGATCGGCCTGGCCGCGCAGCAGCTCGGCGGGATCGTCCAGCAGATCGTCGCCGCGGGCGCGACGCACGTGTTCGTCTCGAACGTGCCGGACATCGGCGGCACGCCGCTCGCGCTGCAGGGCGGCACGCAGGCCGCGTTCACGCAACTGTCGGGGCTGTTCAACAAGACGCTGGTCGGCACGCTCGCCGCGCTGAAGGTCGACCCGACGAAGTACGTGGTGGTCGATGCGTTCACGTGGCAGGACGGCATCGCGGCCAACTACCAGGCGAACGGCTTCAGCGTGTCGAATACCGACACCGCGTGCAACCTGAAGGCGATGGTCCAGGCCGCCACGCAGTACGGCGTCGCGAACGCGACCGCGTTCGGCTCGTCGCTGTTCTGCTCGCCGCAGACCTACACGGTCGCGAACGCGGACCAGACCTACATGTTCGCCGACACGGTCCACCCGTCGACGCACCTGCATGCGCTGTTCGCGCAGTACGTCCAGCAGCAGATCGCGAAGTCCGGCGTCGGCAAGTAAGCCGCCGGCGACGCGCCCAAACGAAAACGCCCGACCGGTTCGCCGGTCGGGCGTTTTTCGTTGGTGCGGATGGATGTGAACGGATGCGAACGGAGTGGTCAGTCGCGCGCTTCGAACGCGGCCGCCGCGCGGCCGAGGCGATCGTTGACCGCGATCCATTCCACGGTCTCGGGCAGCTTCTCGACGAGGATGCGCGCGACCTGCGCGCGGTCGAGCGCCCGCAGCATCCCGTACAGGTCGCGTGCATAGGCCTGCGGATCTTCCGGCGCCGCGATGAAATGCACGCCGTCGGCCTGCGCCCAGTGCGCGGCCCGCGACGCGCGGGCGACGAGCGCGACGCGTTCGCCGTCGGTTTGCGCGGCCGCGAGCAACGGCTCGAGCGCGTCGAACGGCAGCAGCGCGAGCGGCGTACGCGGCGCGTAATGCGCTTTCAGCGTGCCCGATGCGCGCGGCGCGGTCGCATCGCTGCCGTCCGGCAGCTTCGGCGCGCGGCCGAGCACGTCGGCGAGCTGTTGCGGCGTCACGTGGCCCGGGCGCAGCAGCGCCGGGAAGCCGCGCGACAGGTCGAGAATCGTCGATTCGATGCCGACTTCGGATGCGCCGCCGTCGAGCACGTGCACGGTATCGCCGAATTCGTCGCGCACGTGTTGCGCGGTCGTCGGGCTCACGTGACCGAACCGGTTCGCGGACGGCGCGGCCACGCCGCCGTGGCCGCCGCGCCGCGCGCTGAACGCGGCCAGCAGCGCCTGCGCGACCGGATGCGACGGACAGCGCAGCCCGACCGAATCCTGCCCGCCGCTCACGGCATCCGGAATGCGCGCGTGGCGCTTCAGGATCAGCGTGAGCGGCCCCGGCCAGAATGCATCGATCAGCGCGTGCGCGTCGGCCGGCAAGTCGTCGGCCCAGTAACCCGGATCGCCACCGGGCGGCAGATGCACGATCACCGGATGATTCGCGGGCCGCCCCTTCGCCGCGTAGATGCGCGCGACGGCCTCGGGGTTCGCCGCGTCGCCGCCGAGCCCGTAGACGGTTTCGGTCGGAAACGCGACGAGCTGGCCCGCGTCGAGCAGCGCGGCGGCCGCGTCGATCTGCGCGGACGTCACGTGCTTCGGGAGATCGATGGACATCGGCCGGCGCCTCAGTCGAGCGGCACGCGCAGCAGCTGCGCGCATGCGGTAGCCGCCGCGACGGCTTCGTCGCGCGTCTCGGCCGTGAAGTTCACGTGGCCCATCTTGCGGCCGACGCGCGCCTCTTCCTTGCCGTACAGGTGCAGGTGCGCGGCCGGCATCGCGGCGACCGTGTCCCACGGCGGCGTGACGGCGTCAGTCGCCGCACCGCTGGGGAACCACACGTCGCCGAGGATGTTCAGCATCGCGGCCGGCGAATGCTGGCGCGGATTGCCGAGCGGCATGCGCGTCATCGCGCGCACCTGCTGCTCGAACTGGCTCGTTGCGCACGCATCGACCGTGTAGTGGCCGGAGTTGTGCGGACGCGGCGCCATTTCGTTCGCGACGAACGAGCCGTCCTCCAGCACGAAGAACTCGACACACAGCACGCCGACGTAGCCGAGCGTATCGGCGATCCGGATCGCCGCCTGCTGCGCTTCCTCGACGCGGGCCGCATCGGCGGCCGGCGCCGGCACGACCGTCAGCGCCAGGATGCCGTTGTGGTGCACGTTCTGCGCGAGCGGGAACGCGGCCGAGCGGCCGTCCGCGCCGCGCGCGATCAGCGCCGACACTTCGTATTTCAGCGGCAGGCGCTTCTCCAGCACGCACGGCACGCCGCCGAGCGCGGCATGCGCGTCGCGCGCTTCCTGCGCGGTGGCGACGCGCACCTGGCCCTTGCCGTCGTAACCGAGGCGGGCGGTCTTCAGGATGCCCGGCAGCACCGCGTCAAGCGCCGCATCGTCGAGCGCGGCGAGCGCCGCCGCCGATTCGATCACGACGTGCGGCGCGACCGGCACGCCCGACGCCTCGATGAAACGCTTCTCCGCGATCCGGTCCTGCGCGACCGCGACGCAGCGGCCAGCCGGGGCGACGAACGTCGTGCGCGCGAGGAAATCGAGGCTCGCGGCCGGCACGTTCTCGAACTCCGTCGATACGGCCTCGCACAGGTCGGCCAGTTCGGCAAGCGCGGCTTCGTCGTCGTACGCCGCGCGCAGGTGCCGATCGGCGACCGCGCCGGCGGGGCTCGCCGGATCGGGATCGAGCACGGCGACGCGATAGCCCATCGACTGGGCGGCAAAGCAGAACATGCGGCCGAGCTGGCCGCCGCCGACCATGCCCAGCCACGCGCCGGGCAGGATCGGGGAAACGGAATCAGGAGTTGCGGTCATGTCAGTGGTCGGTTGCGGCGGAACGCGGAACGGCCCGCCGCAGTGGGAAAATCCGGCGCCGGCCGCGTCGTGCGGCCGCGCGCCATGCCGTCATTCCAGCGGCGGCAGCACCATCGCGTGCGCGGCTTCGTTCTGGCGCACGCGGAACGCGGCGAGCCGGTTCGCGTAGTCGACCGAGTTGCCGGACAGGATCGACACCGCGAACAACGCGGCATTCGCGGCGCCGGCCTCGCCGATCGCGAACGTCGCGACCGGCACGCCCTTCGGCATCTGCACGATCGAGTGCAGCGAATCGACTCCCTTCAGGTACTTGCTCGCGACCGGCACGCCGAGCACGGGCACCGTGGTCTTCGCGGCCAGCATGCCGGGCAGGTGCGCGGCGCCGCCGGCGCCCGCGATGATCGCGCGCAGCCCGCGCTCGCGCGCCTTCTCCGCATAGTCGAACATCTCGTCGGGCATCCGGTGCGCGGACACGACCTTCGCTTCGTACGGCACGCCGAATTCCTGCAGGATGGCGACCGCGTGCTTCATCACGTCCCAGTCGGAACTCGAACCCATCAGCACGCCGATGAGCGGCGCGCTGTGCGTGTGGGCAGTCTGGATTTCGCTCATGTCGTCGGTACCTCGATCAGGCGAGCGACTGGCCGGTGATGCGCTCGAGCGCTTCCTGGTACTTCGCGGCCGTCTTCTCGACGACGTCGGCCGGCAGCGCCGGCGCCGGCGCCGTCTTGCCCCACGGCTGCGCCTCGAGCCAGTCGCGCACGAACTGCTTGTCGAACGACGGCGGATTGGTGCCGACTTCGTACTGGTCGGCCGGCCAGAAGCGCGACGAATCGGCGGTCAGCACTTCGTCCATCAGGTACAGCTTGCCGTGGTTGTCGAGGCCGAATTCGAATTTCGTGTCGGCGATGATGATGCCGCGCGTCGCTGCGTAGTCGGCCGCTTCCTTGTACAGCTTGATCGAGATGTCGCGGATCGTCGCGGCCAGCTCGGTGCCGATGCGGCGCTCGGTTTCCTCGAACGTGATGTTCTCGTCGTGCTCGCCCATCTCGGCCTTCGCGGCCGGCGTGAAGATCGGCTCGGGCAGCTTCTGCGCGTTCTGCAGGCCTGCCGGCAGCTGCACGCCGCACACGGCGCCCGACGCCTGGTATTCCTTCCAGCCGCTGCCGGCCAGGTAGCCGCGCACGACCGCTTCGATCATGATCGGCTCGAGGCGCTTGACGACCACGCCGCGGCCCTTCACCTGCTCGACCTCGTCGGCCGCGACGACCGCTTCCGGCGCGTCGCCCGTCAGGTGGTTCGGCACGATGTGCGCGAGTTTGTCGAACCAGAAGTTCGCCATCTGGTTCAGCACGCGGCCCTTGTTCGGAATCGGCTCGCCCATCACCACGTCGAAGGCCGACAGGCGATCAGTCGTGACGATCAGGAGCTTGTCGTTGCCGACCGCGTAGTTATCGCGAACCTTGCCGCGACCGAGGAGCGGCAGCGAGCGGAGCGTGGATTCGTAAAGGGTAGACATCGTCTTTTCGCAGATAAGGAGCCAAACAAAAAGGGAAACGCCGTTCCCCGCGGCAGGCGGGAACGGCGGTCTTGCAATACGTCGGCGAACCGGCGGGCGCAACGCCCGGGCGGCTGCCGGCCGGCCCTTGTTCGGCCGGACGAAACGGCTGCCGGGGCCGGATCGAATCCGGCCAACCGGGCGGCCAGCCCGTGCCCGGCGGCAGAACCGGGCGGGGCAAATCGTACTACAGTCTCAGCGCACGACCTGTGCGAGCGCGCCCGACTTGTACTGCTCGGCGATCTTGTCGAGCGACACCGGCTTGATCTTGCCGGCCTGGCCTTCGCAGCCGAACGCGAGGTAACGGTCGACGCACACCTTCTTCGCGGCTTCGCGCGCGGGCTTCAGGTAGTCGCGCGGATCGAACTTGCCCGGGTTCTCGAACAGGTAGCGGCGGATCGCGCCGGTGATCGCCAGACGCAGGTCGGTGTCGATGTTGATCTTGCGCACGCCGTGCTTGATGCCTTCCTGGATTTCCTCGACCGGCACGCCGTAGGTTTCCTTCATGTCGCCGCCGAATTCGCGGATCTCGGCCAGCAGCTCCTGCGGCACCGACGACGAACCGTGCATCACCAGGTGCGTGTTCGGGATGCGCGCGTGGATTTCCTTGATGCGCTGGATCGACAGGATGTCGCCCGTCGGCTTCTTCGAAAACTTGTACGCGCCGTGCGACGTACCGATCGCGATCGCCAGCGCGTCGCACTGCGTGAGCTTCACGAAGTCGGCGGCCTGCTCCGGATCGGTCAGCAGCTGCTCGCGGGTCATCGTGCCTTCCGCGCCGTGGCCGTCTTCCTTGTCGCCCTTCATCGTCTCGAGCGAGCCGAGCACGCCGAGTTCGGCTTCGACCGTCACGCCGATCGAGTGCGCCATCTCGACGACCTTGCGCGATACGTCGACGTTGTACTCGTACGATGCGACCGTCTTGCCGTCAGCTTCGAGCGAACCGTCCATCATCACGCTCGTGAAGCCGCTGCGGATCGCGGCCGTGCAGACCGCCGGCGACTGGCCGTGATCCTGGTGCATCACGACCGGGATGTGCGGATACGATTCGACCGCCGCTTCGATCAGGTGGCGCAGGAACGGCTCGCCCGCATACTTACGTGCGCCGGCCGATGCCTGCATGATCACGGGCGCGCCGACCTGATCCGCCGCCGCCATGATCGCCTGGACCTGCTCCAGGTTGTTCACGTTGAAGGCCGGCAGGCCGTAACCGTGCTCTGCCGCGTGGTCCAGCAATTGACGCATTGATACGAGAGGCATTGTGGAACTCCTTGGAATGAAAACCGGTGCGCCCTGACGCCGGCGCGGCGCTCGCTTCCCTCTGAACCGGGACGGCGCGGCGCGGCTGAGCGTCGAATAGCCGCATTTTATCGCGAAGCGCCTCCGATTCCGACCGCCCGGAGGACCCCGCTCGCAATTTGTTACGTTCGCACGGCACAATGCGGCCAAAAAGGAGAAAAAAAGCCGCGCGGGGCTTCGGACCCCGCGCGGCTTTTGCGCAAAAAAAGGTGCCAAATCAGCCTCGGCCGATCCGGGCTGCCGGCCACCGGGCCGGCTCGATGCGGCTCAGCCGGCGCTCAATAGTGCTCGCCGACCCGCACGATCTTCAGCGTGTTGGTGCCGCCCGCCTGCCCCATCGGCTCGCCGACGGTCAGCACGACCATGTCGCCATGCTGCACGTAACCCTGCTTGACGACGATCTCGAGCGCCGCCTGCAGCGCCGAATCGCGGTCGCTGTTGAAGTCGACGTGCAGCGGCGTCACGTTGCGGTACAGCGCCATCGTGCGCTCGCTGCCGACGCGCGGCGTCAGCGCGAAGATCGGCACGTGCGTGTAGTGACGCGACATCCATAGCGCGGTCGCGCCCGATTCGGTCAGCGCGACGATCGCCTTCGCGCCCAGGTGGTACGCGGTGAACAGCGCGCCCATCGCGATCGACTGGTCGATCCGCGTGAACGTGCGGTCGAGGAAATCCTTGTCCAGCTCGACTTCTTCCGACTTTTCCGCCTCGACGCACACGGCCGCCATCGTCTCGATCGTGACGACCGGATACTTGCCGGCGGCCGTCTCGGCCGACAGCATCACCGCGTCGGTGCCGTCGAGCACCGCGTTCGCGACGTCCGATACCTCCGCACGGGTCGGCACCGGCGCGTAGATCATCGATTCCATCATCTGCGTTGCGGTGATCACGAGCTTGTTCGACTCGCGCGCCATCCGGATCATCCGCTTCTGCAGCGCCGGCACGGCCGCGTTGCCGACTTCCACCGCGAGGTCGCCGCGCGCGACCATGATGCCGTCGGACGCGTCGAGGATGCTCTGCAGCGCCGGAATCGCCTCCGCGCGCTCGATCTTCGCGATCATCTTCGGCTTGATGCCGTACGGCGCGCCCGCGATGTTCGCGAGCTGGCGCGCCATTTCCATGTCGGTCGCGTTCTTCGGGAACGACACCGCGACGAGGTCCGCGCCGAGCGACATCGCGGTGCGGATGTCTTCCATGTCCTTCGCGGTCAGCGCCGGCGCCGACAGGCCGCCGCCCTGGCGGTTGATCCCCTTGTTGTTCGACAGCTCGCCGCCCACCTTGACGATCGTGTGGATTTCGTCGCCGAGCACGCGCTCGACGGTCAGCACGATCAGGCCGTCGTTCAGCAGCAGCAGGTCGCCCGGCTTCAGGTCGCGCGGCAGTTCCTTGTAGTCGAGGCCGACGCGCTCGTCGTTGCCGAGTTCGCAGCCTGCATCGAGGATGAACGGCTGCCCGGGCACGAGCGTGGTCTTGCCGTTCTCGAACTTGCCGACGCGGATCTTCGGGCCCTGGAGGTCGGCCATGATCGCGATCTCGCGCCCGACCTTGCGGGCGGCCTCGCGCACCATTTCGGCGCGCTGGCGGTGATCGTCGGCCGTGCCGTGCGAAAAATTGAGCCGCACGACGTCGAGGCCCGCCTGCATCATCTGCAGCAGAATCTCCGGCGAACTGGATGCCGGGCCGATCGTGGCGACTATCTTGGTGGCGCGCTGCATGAAACTCCTCATCTGGATCAAGGTGGATGCGCTGGGTGAAACGCTGCGAGAGCCGGAAGCGGCAGGCCCAGCGGCCGCCGCTCCGGGGAGCGTGCCGGTGCTGGCGCCCGGCATCGCTTTGTTCTGAAATTCGTGGTGCTGCACGGCCGCGTCGCCGGCGGCCGCCGGTGCGCGCGGGGCGGTGTTCGCCCGCGCGGGCGCGCGTTTGCGCTTGCCCGCGCCGGCCGGCTGCTCCGCTTTCGCGGAGCGCGCGGCCTTCGTCACCCCTGCGCGCGCCGCCACGCTCAGGCCGCCCGCGTTTCGAGCACTTCCACCGCCGGCAGCTTCTTCCCCTCGAGGAACTCGAGGAAGGCGCCGCCGCCCGTCGAGATGTAGCTGACCTGGTCGTGGATGCCGTACTTCGCGATGGCCGCGAGCGTGTCGCCGCCGCCCGCGATCGAGAACGCGGACGATTTGGCGATCGCTTCGGCGAGCGTCTTGGTGCCGTTGCCGAACTGGTCGAACTCGAACACGCCGACCGGGCCGTTCCACACGATCGTGCCGGCCTTCTCGAGCTGGCTCGCGAGCGCCTTGGCCGTATCGGGGCCGATGTCGAGGATCATGTCGTCCGCTTCGATGTCGGCGACCTGCTTCACCGTGGCCGCGGCCGTCGGCGAGAATTCCTTGGCGGTGACGACGTCGGTCGGGATCGGCACCGATGCGCCGCGCTCGCGTGCTTCGTCGATGATCGCCTTCGCCTCGGCGACGAGATCGGCTTCCGCGAGCGACTTGCCGATCGACAGGCCGGCCGCGAGCATGAACGTGTTCGCGATGCCGCCGCCGACGATCAGCTGGTCGACCTTGCCGGCCAGCGACTTCAGGATGGTCAGCTTGGTCGACACCTTCGAGCCGGCGACGATCGCCACCAGCGGGCGGGCCGGGTTGCCGAGCGCCTTGCCGAGCGCGTCGAGTTCGGCCGCCAGCAGCGGGCCCGCGCATGCGACCGGCGCGTATTTCGCGATCCCGTGGGTGGTCGCTTCCGCGCGGTGCGCGGTGCCGAACGCGTCGTTCACGTACACGTCGCAGAGCTTGGCCATCTTCTGGGCGAGCTCGTCCGAATTCTTCTTCTCGCCCTTGTTCACGCGGCAGTTCTCGAGCAGCACGACCTGACCCGGCGCGACGTTCACGCCGTTCTCGACCCAGTTCGACACCAGCGGCACGTCGCGGCCGAGCAGTTCGGCGAGACGCTTGGCGACCGGCGCGAGCGAATCTTCCGGCTTGAATTCGCCTTCGGTCGGACGGCCGAGGTGCGACGTGACCATCACGGCCGCGCCGGCGTCGAGCGCGGCCTGGATGGCCGGCACGGACGCGCGCACGCGGGTGTCCTCGGTGATGTTGCCGTGATCGTCCTGCGGGACGTTCAGGTCGGCGCGGATGAACACCCGCTTGCCGGCGAGCTGGCCGGCGGCGATCAGGTCGGTAAGACGCTTGACTTGGCTCATGTTGGACAGATTGAAGTAGTGGATGGGGAAAAGGGGGTTCACGCTGGACGTGCGCGGGCTGCCGCGAAAGGGCGCCGGATGCGGCCGTGGCTGGCGGTTCGCATGACGCGCACGGGTAAAAAATCTCGAACGGGCATTCTAGCCGATCCATCCGGCAGACTGACCCGTGCGGCGGCGAATTCCGCCTATTTGGGATTGCGCGCCGGAACCGAAGCACTGCTGCAACGCAGCAATGCGCGCGCGCAGCCGGGCGGCGCCGGCCGCGCCGGAGCGGCGGCCCATCAGAAGATCAGGCGGAGCGCGGTGAACACGAGCATGCCGACGACGATCGTGCCGAGCATGCTGCGCCGCCACAAAAACCAGCCGAGGCCGGCGAGCGCCGCGTAGAACGGATGGTTGGACAGCGCGAACGACAGCCCGGCCGGCGTTTCGAGCACGTCGGGCAGCACGACGGCGACCAGCGCGGCGGCCGGCGCGTAGCGCAGCGCGCGCTGCGCGCGTTCGGGCAATACCGTGCGCTCGCCGCCGATCAGGAACAGCGCGCGCGTGACGGCCGTGACGATCGTCATCCCGACGATGACGATCCAGATCTCGGTCGCGCTCATTCCATGTCCTTTTCGTGCACGGTTTCGGTACGGATACGTCGCCAGTCGGCCCGCTCGACGAAGAAATCGGCCGTGCAGCCGGCCGCGAGCGCGGCGAGCACCGCGATCGGCAGCGCGAGCCGGTACGGCAGGTCG